>CAZIIB010000630.1:0-2902 GCA_964539125.1 uncultured Thermoanaerobaculia bacterium
CAGCGTATTGTCGCAGTCGAGGAGGAATACGACACGTTCGGGAGAGCTCACCGGGCCGTCCCCCGAGCCGGAGCGTCGCGCCTGCCGCCATCCGACCCCACTGTCAGCCCGCCGAGGGAGGTGCCCGCGCTCTCCTCGCCGCCGACGCGGTAGCGGCATATGGCCTGCGTGATGGCGAGGACGTGCCATTCGTTGAACGTCCGCTGGAACGACGACCCCCGGTGCCCGGACGCTCCGAAGGCGACTCGCTGGCCGGGGATCGCGGGATCGGGCACCTCGCTGGAATACGCGCTGACGAGCGCGCGCGCGTCCACCAGCATGGAACGCGGAGCCGGCTTGCCGGGCAACGGGCTGACCTTCATGACGCCTGGCCTCGCGCGGGCCGATCAGATGTCCACAAGATCGTTCTACTTTCGTTGGTCGCCCGAAGAAAACTCTCGACGAACCGGGACAGTCGATTCATGAAAATAGTTGAGATAAAAGACCAAAAGTGTGATATAAGTCGCCTCCATCCTGCCAGCCAGGAGAGAGGCTCTCGGATCGGTACCGCCGACACCGGGATCCTCGCCGCGACGGCCACCTTTCGTGGGCCGTCGTCAGCACCTCCTGCTGACAATCCACTGAAAGAGGAAGTACTCATGAGTCGAATGATCGGCAAAAACTCTCTACAGCTCACCCTGGCGGCGCTGGCCCTCGCGGCCGTGATGGTGCCTGGGCTCGCCCAGGCACAACAGCACGATAGCACCGTCGCAAGTCAGATCAAGAGCATGATCATGGCGGACAACCAGGCCACGCGCACCCAGATGGTCGACCAGAAGGGCACCATCTCGAAAGACGGCTCGCTCGAGTTCTGGTCGAGCGGCGGGTTGTTGCAGTCGGTCGCTCCCGACGCGCCCCTCACGGCGTACGAACAGTTCTCCCTCACCCCGAAGCAGATCGAAGTGATCGAGCTGCCGGGTGGCGAAGCCGCCGTCGCGATGTACTACTCCGAGGGCAGCATGAAGGAGAAGGGCGGACGAAGCGTGGATCACTACCTGACGCGGGTGATGCAGGTCTATGTCAAGGAGAACGGCAAATGGGTGACCCGCGCCGCCCACTATTCGCCGATCACCGGAGGCGCAGGCACGGGGCAGTCCTCCGTCGACTGAGACTCTGCGCGGCAGAAACATCTTCGGTCTCTTCGGCGAGACGCGAAGAGACCGAGCATGCAGTACACTTCTGCAGCACTCACAACCCGTGCCGAGCACGGCGCCGGAGGACCCGCCCTCCTCTCGGCTTCGCCGCCGGCTCGGCCGAGAGACGGAGCGAGACGATGACCAGGAGCAAGCGCTTCCTGGAGGAGCTGTTCGGTGCCGCCGACATCCGGATCGACGGCGACCGACCCTGGGACCTGCGGGTCGCCGACGACCGCTTCTACGACCGGGTCCTGCGCGACGGCAGCCTCGGCCTCGGTGAGTCCTACATGGAGCGCTGGTGGGACTGCGAGGACCTGAGCGAGCTCGCCTTCCGGGCGTTCCGCGCCAAAGTCGACCGCGAGCTCCGCTTCGGCTGGAAGATCGCCTGGCATGTGGCCAGGGCGAAGCTCCTCAACCTGCAGCGGCGGGGCCGCTCGGAGCAGGTGGCCGAGGCCCACTACAACCTGTCGAACGAGTTCTACGAGCTCATCCTCGGCAAGACGATGGCCTACACCTGCGGCTACTGGAAGGACGCCGAGACGCTCGACCAGGCGCAGGAGGCGAAGTACGACCTGGTCTGCCGCAAGCTCGACCTGCAGCCCGGTGACCGGGTGCTCGAGCACGGCTGTGGCTGGGGAGCGTTCGCCCGCCATGCCGCCGAGAGGTACGGCTGCCGGGTGGTCGCGGTCAGCATCTCCGAGCCGCAGGTGGCCTACGCCCGGGAGCTGTGCCGCGGCCTTCCCGTCGAGGTCCACTACTGCGACTACCGGGATGAGGCGATCTACAACGCCGGCGGCGAGACGTTCGACAAGGTGGTCTCGATCGGCATGTGCGAGCACGTCGGACCGAAGAACTATCGCGCCTGGTTCGAGGTCGTGGACCACCAGCTGAAAGATGACGGCCTCTTCCTGCTGCACACGATCGGCAGCGATCTCTCTGTGCAGCGCAACGAGGCCTTCACCCAGAAGTACATCTTCCCCAACTGCGTCATTCCGTCGCTCAAGCAGCTCACGAGCGCCGCCGAGGGCCTCTTCACCGCCGAGGACCTGCACAACATCTGGAGGTCCTACGACTACACGATGCGGGAGTGGCAGCGGAACTTCGCTCGCAACTGGGACGAGATCCAGCGGCTCGACCCCAAGTTCGACGACCGCTTCTATCGCATGTGGAACTTCTACAACTTCGTCGGCATGGGGGCGGCGAGGTCACGGAACGCCTGCCTGTGGCAGATCGTCAGCTCGAAGGTGGGCTCGTTGCGGGAGTACCGGACCGTTCGGTAGCCAGGCTGTCGACGAAGCGCACGATCTCGCGCGCCACCGCGTCCGGCGCCTCGTGCTGCAAGAAGTGGCGGGCGCCGCGAATGACCCTGAAGGTCGCGCCCGGCAGGGCTTCGGCAAGCGCCCGCCCGCCCGCCGCCGGGAAGATGACGTCCCGGTCGGAAAAGAGCACCAACGCAGGGATCGGCCAGCCTCGGAGGCGTACGAAAAGCTCCCGCAGAAGCTCGTGCGAGGGGTGCGCCGGCGACGTCGGAATGAGTCGGGGAAAGAGGGCGATGGCCACGCGGCTCGCGGCCGTGTCGTTCGCCGCGGCGTAGATGCGACGGCTCTCCGCGTCGAGGCTGCCGCGGAGGCCGAGGCGCTGGAAGAGGCCCAGCCTACGGATGACGAGCCGGTTGAGCCGATCGGAGCGCACCACGGCGGCCAGCGGCACGCGGTATCTCCAGGGCA
>CAZIIB010000631.1:0-1316 GCA_964539125.1 uncultured Thermoanaerobaculia bacterium
GCCACCCCGCAGGCGCGGCAGATCGAGACCTGCTCGCGGCGCGCCTTCTCGAACGCCAGGGCTTCGGCCAGGCGCTCGGTGGCCTGGGCGGTGGCCTTGGGCATGAAGCGGTCCATGGCCTCGGTCACGAGGTCCGAGGAGACGACGCTGTGGCCCTTCTCGATCGCCAGACGCAGGATCGCGGTGCGCGCGATGCCCAGCACCTGCTCCGGCACGCGGCCCATGCGCTCCTCGGCCTCCGGCGTCCAGTGGATCGACTCGGCGGCCTTGAGGTCGAGCTCCGGCACCACCCGCCGGTTGGTGAGAAGCACGTCGCACGGCGCCAGGCGCAGGAGGTTCTCGGCGTTCGAGCCCAGGCTCTCCTCACCCTCGGCGGCGTGCACGCCGACGCGGCCGATCACCAGCACCCAGGGCTCGATCTTGCGCGCGTGGTCGAGGATCTTCTGGTAGGCCTTGCCGTCGAGGAGGGTCTTCTCGGGGGCGGCGCCCTGCTCGCGGGCCATGGTGTCGGCCACGTTCAGGTGCGACTGGTAGATCTCTGCCAGGCCGGTGTCGATGATCTCCTCGTGGAGCTGGTTCTGCTCCTCGAAGCGGAAGACCTTGGCCGCTTTGTCGGTGAGCACCTCGGCGATGCCCCGGAAGGCGGCGTAGTGGAGGTACGGGTCGTAGACCGAGACGATCTCCAGGCGCTTGCCGAAGCGGCGCGCGAGGTCGATGCCGATCTCCAGCGCCCCGAACGACTCAGGGCTGCCGTCGACCCCCACCATGACCGTGTCCCGGGGCGGCTCGTCCTGATCTGGGCCCTCGGCCGGCACGTGCTTGACCACCCAGGTGTCCCGGGTCGTCTCCCGCGCCACCCGCGAGCACACTGAGCCGATCTGGGCGTCCTTGGTGCGCCCGATCCCCACCGCCCCCAGGACCACCAGGTCGACGTCCGACTCGGCGAGGTCCTTGAGGATCTCCACCGAGTGCTTGCCGTCCATCATCCGGCGCTCGCACTCGATGCCCGCCGCCTGGCAGCGCTCGTCGAGGGACTGGAGGTAGCAGTCCGAGATCAGCTCGAGCCCCATGGTGATGAGGGAGTCGTGGATCTTTCGCTGGCGGGCGAGCTCGGTCTCGACCAGGTACTCCTCGGGCAGGGTGTACTCCATCTGCTTGAAGCGGTAGTCGTGCATGCGAGCGGCGTACACGTGGCAGCCCACCACCTTCGAGCCGTAGCTCGTGCCCAGGCCGAGGGCCTGGTCGATGGCGCGGTTCGAGTGGCCCGAGTTGTCGACGGGGACGTAGATCGTCTCGTACATCAGACTTCTCCTGGG
>CAZIIB010000631.1:1416-2898 GCA_964539125.1 uncultured Thermoanaerobaculia bacterium
GTCGCCGAACAGGAAGTAGGGCATGCGCACGCCGGGGCGCAGCTCGATGGGGAACTGCACCGCCACGGCGTCGGAGAACTCGCTCGTCGGGATCGGCGCGGGGCCCGTCGTCTCGGCGCCGGCCGATGACCCGGCGCCCCAGAAGCCGCCCCCGGACTCCCCGGCCGCCTCCGCCGGCTTCTCCTCGGGCGCCGGCGGGGCGTAGGGGTCGATCTGCTGCTCGAAGGGAGGCGCCTGGAGGTCCGGGGCGTTGTGGCCGTCGGTGTCGGCGTGCATGTCGTGCCAGGAGACCTCGAACGCGACCTCGTCGCTGTCGTAGATCGCCCGCATCTGGACGGCGACGACCGATGGGTGGAAGTCGCGTCCCGGCTGCATGATCTGGCCGATCACCGGGAAGAGGCCCGTCGGGGCGTCGGCGAAGGCCTTCTTCGCCTCGGCCACGTCCTTCGCCTGGTCGAGGGCCGAGAGGTCGGCCACCGGCACGGCGCTCACCAGGTCGGAGTACGGATCCTCGACCCGCTTGCCGGCCTGGGCCAGGATCCAACCGACGATCTGCCAGCGCTGCTCGACCGTGAGGCCGTCGGCGAAGCCGGCCATGGGAGTGCCGGTCAGGCCGGTCGAGATCGAGCGGAAGATGTCCTCGGGCCGGTCGCCGCCGCGGAAGGTCCAGGGCATGGTCAGGTCGGCCGGACGGATCGAGTTGCCCCAGTCGTCGCGCAGGGTGAGGGCCGACGGGCCGTCGCCCCGGCCCTTCTCGCCGTGGCAGCGGGCGCAGCCGATCTGGACGAAGGTCTTGTAGCCCACCTCCTCGGCGTCCGGGCCGAGCTTCGGTGCCTCGGGGATGTCGATGGGCGCGGCATAGGCCTGCGGGTCCTTGAAATCGGCCGAGAAGGTCTTGAGGTACTCGATGACGTCGGTCACCTGCCCGTCGGAGAGGATGGTGTCGAAGTTCGCCATGCCGGTGTAGGGCAGGCCGTCCTTGATCGTGCGCCGCAGGTCGTCGTCGGTGGGGAGGTACCCGGTGGGCGTCGAGCGGAACTTGTACTTGCCCGAGGTGAAGTCGCGGGGCCGCGGGTGGAGGCGCGGGGCGGCGATGCCGTCGCCGGCGCCGTCGTCGCCGTGGCACTGGGAGCAGTACTGGGCGTAGACCTTCTGGCCCGCCTGGCGCTGGGCGTCGGTGCCCAGGTCGGGCTTGGGTGCGTCTGCGGCGAATGCGGCGGCCCCGCGCCCCCCGAAGGCGGCGAGGGCGGCGACGGCGACCAGGGCCCCGATCCCTGTGATCCCGTGCGGTCTCCTCACCTCACTCCCCTCCCGTCTCGGTGCGGGCGCGCGGCCGCTGCCCGGTGAAGTCGTAGAGGAACAGGATGACGTTCCACATGTCGTCCTGGTTCAGGAACCGCTCCCACTCGGGCATGGCCGAGGCCCACGGGCCGCCCTCCTCGGGCAGGCCGGGGCCGCCCTTCGAGATGCGCCAGAAGAGGA
>CAZIIB010000632.1:0-2896 GCA_964539125.1 uncultured Thermoanaerobaculia bacterium
CTGGGAACCTGCGTCTCCAGTCTCGCCCTGCGGCGCATGGGCAACGACCCGGTGGACCGGATCGACCTCGAGCGGTGGCTCGAAGGGCGCCCGGAGCTGGAGTAGACATCTCCAAAGGCTCACTTCGAGACAGGTGAGTCAAGTCTTCCAGCGGTGCCGAGACCTGGGTGGGGCAGCAGCGCCTCCCGAAGCCTGAAGCTCTCGAGATGCCTCGTCGGTCTGAGACGAAGCTTCACTGGGAGGTTGCGCGGCAGCGCCAGGTGGGCTCGCCCGCGGGCGTGAGGAGGCCGTGCTCGACGAGCCAGGCGCGGGCGTCCTCGGCGTCGCCCTCGAACCAGGCGCGGGTCGAGCCCAGGCGGAAGCTGTAGCCCCAGGCGTCCATGTCCGCCATCAGGCGGTCGCGGCCGACCTCCGTGAGGTGGCCGGCCAGGAGCACCTGGAGGTAGCAGACGCCGTTTTCCTCCGGGTCGGTGCCGCCGGCGTCGGTGTCCAGAGTGCGCCGGCGCTCGGCGTCGGCGCAGACGAGATGGCAGCCCTCGTGGAGGGCGGAGTGGACCGGCGTGTCACCCCGGACGAAGAGGGTCGAGCCCCGGATGCCCGCTTCCGGGGCGCCCCAGTAGCTCCCAGGGATCGGCTCGCCGGCGGCGACCTCGACCAGATCGATCCCGAAGCGGCCGAAGAGGCGGGCGAGCTCGCCCGGGGCGAGCTTCCGGCAGGTGAGGACTGAAGGCTGGGAGGCGACGGAGCTCACACCGCGACCCCGGGCGCCAGGGCGGCGATGGCCGACACCGCCCGCTCGATCCCCGCGGCGTCCACGTCCCGATGGGTCACGAGGCGGGCCCGCGTGGAGCTGATCCGGGACCCGAGGACGCCTCGGTCGGCGAGGCGCCGGAGCACCGCGTCGACCGGATCGCGGTCCTCGGCGAGGCCCGGGAAGAGCTTGCGGGCTCCGTCCGGAGACACCCCGAAGACCACGATGTTGGTCACCACGCGCTCTGGATCGAGGTCGATCCCCGGCAGCTCGGCGAGGGCCGCGGCGAGGCGGCGGGCGTGCTCGTGGTCGCGCTCGAGGTGGGCCGGGCCCCGGTCGAGGGCCACCAGGCCGGCGGCGGCGATGACGCCCGCCTGGCGCATGCCGCCGCCGAACATCTTGCGCACCCGCCGGGCTTCGGCGATGAAGTCGCGCGGACCGCAGAGGACGGAGCCGACCGGCGCGCCGAGGCCCTTCGAGAGGCAGAAGCTCACCGAGGAGACCCCGGCGGTGAGGCGCGCGACCGGCACGCCGAGGGCGACGGCGGCGTTGAAGACCCGGGCGCCGTCCAGGTGGAGCGGGAGGCCCAGGCGCCCCACGAGGGCCACCAGGGCGTCGAGCTCCTCGGGCCGGTAGACGGTGCCGCCGGCCACGTTGTGGCTGGTCTCGGCGACCACCAGGGCGGTGCGGGCACGGAGGCTCGCCCGGGGGGCGACGAGGGGCTCGACGTCGGCCGGGGTGAGCTGGCCGTGGGGCGTGTCGACGGTCCGGGGAAGCAGGCCGGAGAGGGCCGCCAGGCCCCCCATCTCGTAGTGCAGGACGTGGGATCGGGCGTCGCAGATCAGCTCGCCGCCCGGAAAGCCGTGGACGTGGAGGGCGACCTGGTTGCCCATGGTGCCCGAGGGCACGTAGAGGGCGGCCTCCTGGGCGGTCTCCTCGGCCGCCCGCTCCTCGAGACGGCGAACCGTCGGGTCCTCGCCGTAGGCGTCGTCCCCCACCTCGGCCCCGGCCATCGCCCGGCGCATCTCGGCGTCGGGGCGGGTGACCGTGTCGGAGCGCAGATCGACGACCGGCTCGCCCACGGTTACAGGCCTACCGCGATCCGGATCGCACCCTGGAGCGTCTCCCCCTGCTCCACCTCCAAGGTGATCTTGGGCACCAGCAGGTTGACGATCACGCCGCCGTAGAGGAAGCCCCGGGTCGAGTCGACGGTGAAGTCGTCGGCCGGGCGGCGGAAGGTGCTCTGGCTCCAGGAGACACCGGCGCCCACGTACGGAGTGAGGACAGCGAAGCCCTTCGACAGGGCGACCTCGGCGCCATACTGCTCGAGGCGGTAGTCCGAGCCGCCGGTCGTCCGGCTGCCGGTCAGGCGGATACCCAGGGCCGGCTCCGCCAGGCCGCCTTCGAGGAGCGCCCAGGAGACCTCGCCCGAGACGAGCTTCAGGTCCGAGTCGATCACCTTGCCGTAGGAGAGCCCTACGTCGACGCCGCCGGGGAGCCCCTTCCGGGCGCCCACCCGGTAGACACCGAGCAGGCCGCCCTGGAGGCTCCCATCGAGAGCCGGGTCGACCTTGTCCGCCTGGCCTTGCTCGCCGGCGGCCTCGGCCCAGACGTCGAAGCCGAGCGTACCCAGGGGCTTCGGGGTGTGCCGGGCGTACGGATAGACGACGGCGCTGAAGTGGTCGTGGAAGGTCTCGAGGGCGGCGTCGGGTGCCGTGGGGTCCGGCTGCCAGGCGCGGCCCGGCGACGCGGCCAGGGCGACGAGGAGGGCCGTGACCACGAGGACACGGGCGGCGCGCGGGAGGCGGCACGGGCGGGAGAGAGGGCACCAGGGCTTCATCGCGATCCTCCAGGGGCCGGAGTCGGGTCCCGGCCGGATGGCGTCGATCCTACCCGAGGCGTCCACGGCCCGCACGCTCATCCCGGCTCGGGCACGCCGCCTCGACCCAGGTACTCCGCGGTGAGGCGATCGACGGTCGGCGAGCGGCCCGTTTCGGCCCACTCTCCGACGATCGCCCGACCCTGGGCGTCGAGCCACTGGAGGACGTGGAGGTTGCCCTCGCGGGCCAGGGCGCGGAGGTCCAGCTCGCTCGGGTCTATCCCGCGGGGGGCGCGTATGTGGGCCTGCCCGCGGCCGACCCGGCC
>CAZIIB010000633.1:0-2891 GCA_964539125.1 uncultured Thermoanaerobaculia bacterium
CGCAGGTACGGCTCGGGAATCCCCTGGTTCCGTGCGATCTCGTGACTCGTCACGGTGCCGTCCCGGTCGTGCATGGCGAGGACGAGCATCGCTCGGATGCCATACTCTCCTTTTGTCGAGATCTTCATCGGTCGCCTCCAGTCCGGGCCACGCTAGCACGCTCAAATATTCGCCACACCGCCGTTTGGGGTAGGCGATAGAGCTACCCCAAAAGGTAATCGAGAAGCTCACTTAAGGAGGCGATCACGGCGTCGGCGGAGGGCTGGAGGGCCCGGCGGCGGGCTGGCCGGCCGCCGTCCCGGCGGTCGAGGAGGATCGCCCGCATCCCGAGAGCGAGAGCACCCTCCACGTCCTCGCGGCGCCGGTCGCCGACGTGGGCCGTCCGGGCCGGATCGACCTCGAGGCTCCGGGTGGCGACCAGGAAGATCCGCGGGTCCGGCTTCTCGTAGCCCACGGCGGCGGAGACGACGACGGCGTCCAGGTAGGGCGCGAGCCCCAGGCCTTCGAGCACCCCGACCAGCCGCCCGTCGAAGTTGCTGACCACGCCCAGCCGGAGGCCCTGCCGGCGGAGGCCGACGAGGGCGTCGTAGGCGTCCGGGTAGGCCTGCCAGGCGTCGCTCCGGGCGAAGCGCTCGAAGAGCTCGGTGGTGGCGAAGCGACTGGGGGAGGGGAGCTCCAGCCGCTCGGCGACCCGTTCGGCGAAGCGCCGCCACCAGCCCCGGGGGCCCTCGGGATGGCTCGCGAAGCGGTCGGTGCTGCCGTCGGTGAGGCAGGCGAGCTCTTGCCAGACCTCGCGGATCACCGGCTCGATCGCCTCCGGCTCGGCCTGGAGGCCGTGCCGTTCGAAGACCTCGGCGTAGATCTCGCTCCGGCGGGGGGCGTGGATCAGGGTGCCGGTGGCGTCGAAAGTGACCGCGTCGACCGGCCCGCGCTCGATCTCCTCGACTCGCCGGGGCCTCACGGGTCGGGCGATCCGGACCGGCGGTGGAGGTCGAGGAGGTAGAAGGAGGAGAGCATGAGGGCGTGGCGGATCTCGCCGCCGGCGACGAGCTCGGGCACGCGCGCGAGGGGCACTTCCACGACCTCGATCTCCTCATGCTCGTCGAGGGGCGGCCTCTCCGCCGGCGCCAGGCGCTCGAGGCCGGTGGCGAGCCAGACGCTCAGGCGGTTGTCGAGGATCGCCGGGTTGGGCTCCACCGTTCCCAAGCGCAACCAGCTCGACGCCCGGTAGCCGGTCTCCTCGGCGAGCTCGCGCTCAGCCGCCGAGCGGTCCTCCCCGGGCTCGTCCACGATGCCGCCCGGCAGCTCGAGCTGGAAGCCCTCGGTGGCGTAGCGCCACTGGCGAACCATGACCAGGCGATCGTCGGGCAGGAGCGGGATCACGTGGACCCAGTCGTCGGCGGCGACGGCGACGATCTGCCGGCTCTCGCCGTTACGCTCGATCCGCCGGCGCTGGACCTCGAGGAGGGGGTGATCGAAGACGGTCTCCTTCGCCGCGGTGCGCCAGCCTCGCATGGTCTCACGATACCGCAGGGAGCGGTGAGGATCTTGATACAGTCCTCGCTCGTGCCCCTCGTAGCGCATCCTCTCGGCCGGGCCGGCCTGTCGCTTGCTTGCCTTTCGGCCTGGCTCGTGTTGCTCTTCTCCGGCTGGGTTGCCGGCGGGGCCGTCCACCTGCTGTTCGTGGCGGCTGTGGCCCTCTTTCCCTGGCGGGCCCTGAGCGGATCGGGGGGCGGCTCGCGACCAACCGACGAGATGGACGAGGAGGACGACGACCGATGAGCGGCAAGAAGATCCTGGGCATCATCCTGCTGGCGGCCGGCATCCTGGCGCTGGCCTACGGCGGCTTCAGCTACACCAAGGACACGCACGAGGCGAAGCTCGGCCCGCTGCAGCTCGAGTACAAGGAGAAGCAGCACGTCAACGTGCCCGCCTGGGCCGGCGTGGCGGGGATCATCGTGGGCGGAGCCCTCCTGCTCTGGCGGGACAAGTAGCCGCCGGCAGGGGGCCGGTCGCCAGCCGCGGGCCCGGGCCCGGGCTTCAGTCGCCGCCGTCTCTGGGAGCGGAGTCCTCGCGCCGTCGGATCGAGCGCGGGCCCTGGCGCCGGTAGGTCCGCCGCAGCCGCTGGGTGGTGCCCAGGGTGGTGTAGACCAGGGCGCCCACGGCGACGCCGACCAGCGCGGCGTGCTGCGGGAAGAAGTGGCGCCAGTAGAAGAGGACGGCGAAGGTGGCGAGGGCCGCCACGAAACCGGCGAGGGCCTTGGCGCGGACGCTCACTCCGGCCTCCGGGCCTCGACCGGGTTGGCGAGGACGCCGACGCCCGAGACCTCGACCTCGAGCCGGTCGCCGTCGGCCAGGGGGCCGACGCCCGCCGGGGTGCCGGACAGGACGACGTCGCCGGGCTCGAGGGTCATGAAGCGCGAGACGTAGACGAGCAGGTCCACCAGCCCCCACTCCATGTCGCGCACGTGGCCGCGCTGGCGCTCGGCGCCGTTGACCCGGGTCACGACCTCGAGATCCTCCGGGTCGGCGTCGATCCGGATCGCCGGGCCGAGGGGGCAGAAGGTGTCGAATCCCTTGCCACGGGCGAAGGTGGCGTCGCGCTTCTGGAGGTCGCGGGCGGTGACGTCCGAGGCGCAGGTGACGCCCAGGATGGCGGCCGCCGCCTCGTCGCGCCCGGCGCGGGTGAGGCGCCGCCCGATGACGACCGCGATCTCTCCCTCGTACTCGACGCGCTCGCTCTCGGGAGGCAGGAGGACGGGCTCGCCGGGGCCGATCACGGAGGAGATGGCCTTCAAGAAGAGTAGGGGCTCGGGGGGCATGGGGTTGCCGAGCTCGGCGGCGTGGTCGCGGTAGTTGCGGCCGATGCCCACGATCTTGCCGGGGACGAC
>CAZIIB010000634.1:0-2883 GCA_964539125.1 uncultured Thermoanaerobaculia bacterium
GCTGCTTCATCGACCGGCTGATGGCGGCGATCTCCAGGTTCCGGTTCTCGTAGCGCCCCCCGGCCTGCATGAGCTGCAGGTAGTCGAGGACCAAGAGCTCCAGGCCCTTCTCCGCTTTCAGCCGGCGGGCCTTGGAGGCGACCTCGAGGAGGGAGGGGTTGGGCGAGTCGTCGATGAACAGGGGGGCGTCGCCCACCTGGCGGGTGGTCTGGATGATCCGGCCCCACTGCTTCTGCGAGAGGTGACCGGAGCGCAACCGAGAGAACGGCACGTTGGCTTCCGAGCAGAGCACCCGGAGGCCCAGCTCCTGGGAGCTCATCTCGAGCGAGAAGATCCCCACCGGCCGCGACTCGCGCAGCGCCACGTGCTGGCAGACGTTGAGGGCGAAGCTCGTCTTGCCCATGCCCGGACGCCCGGCGATGATGATCAGGTTGCCCCGGTTCAGGCCGTGGGTGATGCGGTCGAAGTCGATGAAGCCCGAGGGCACGCCGATCAGGGTCGAGCCGGGCCGCTCCTCCAGGTCCTCCAGGGTCTCGTGGAGCACCGAGGAGAGCTGGGTGAAGCCGCGGGTCACCGCCTCCTCGCCGAGGCCGAGCACCGCCTGCTCCGCCCGGCCCAGGGCCTGCGCGGCCTCCAGGCCGCCGTCGAGGCAGTCGCGGATGATCTCCTGGGACGCCGAGATCAGGCGCCGCCGGACCGAGCGCTCCTTGATGATCTCGACGTAGGCGTCGACCCGACCGAGATCGGGCAGGTCGAGGTCGAGCCCGGCGAGGTAGGCCAGGCCGCCCACGGCGTCGAGCTTGCCCTGCTGCTCGAGGCGGGCCTGGACCGTGCGCAGGTCGATGGCGGAGCCGTCGTGCTGGAGCGAGAGGATGATGCCGTAGAGCACCCGGTGTCGATCGAGGTAGAAGTCGTCCTCCTTGAGCCGGCCGGCGACCGACGGCAGAACGCCGGTGTCGAGGAGGATCGCCGCCAGCACCGCGCGCTCGGACTCCTCGCTGTGGGGCAGTGCTTTCGGCTGTTCGAGCGTCTCGAGCATCGGGGCGTACGGGAGTCTGCGCAGAGGCCGCTATTCTACTCCGGCGGAAGGGCCCTCGGCGATGCGGTCCACCATCGTCCGGGCGCCTTGGAGGGCGACCCGCTGGAGGTAGAAGCGCACGCCGACGAGGCCGCCCAGCTCCTCGCCGCCACCGGCCCGGCCGGGGCCCCCGTGGAGCGTCTGGGGGAGGGCGATGCCCGAGCCCGGAGCGGCCGGCGCCGACCGTTCGGTGCCGAGATAGATCCTGCCCGTGGTGGCGCCCGCCCCGGCGACGAACGCCTCCAGCCACGGGGAGTCGTCGCCGTAGACCGAGGTCACCAGCGTCCCCTCCGCCCGGCCCACCATCTCGGCCGCCTCCTCGGCCGAGCCACCGTAGGGCACGAGGGTCGCCACGGGGCCGAACACCTCCCGCCGGTGGATCGCCGAGCCGGCATCGGCCGAGCTCGCGCGGAGCAGCGTCGGCCCGAAGAAGAACCCCCGGCCGGCGGGGCTGCCCACGCCGTCGATCCGCTCGCCGCTGCCCACGACGAGCCGCGCCTCCCGGGCGAGCTCGGCGACGCCGCGCTCGGCGTCCTCGAGCTGCTGGGCGGTCGCGAGCGGTCCCATGGTCACCGACTCGTCGGCCGGGTTGCCGGTGACCACCTCGGCCAGGCGCCGCGAGAGCTCGGCCTCCACCTGGTCGAGGGCGTCCTCCGGCACCAGGATGCGGCGCACCGCGGTGCACTTCTGGCCCGTCTTCTGGGTCATCTCGCGCACCACATCGGTGAAGAACAGCTCCCGCGTGGCCTCGGCCACGGTCCCCGGGGCGAGCACCGCGGCGTTCAGGCTGTCGGCTTCGACGTTGACCCGAGTGTTGGCCCGGCGCAGGTTGTCCCGGTCGCGGAGGTACGCCGCGGTCTCCGCCGAGCCGGTGAAGGCGAGGGCGTCCTGCGGGCCCAGCAGGTCCAGCAGGTCGCCGGTGCCGCCGCAGACGAGCTGCAGCGCCCCGGGAGGCAGGACCCCCGCCTCGACGACGATCGCCACCGTCCGGTGGGCCACCATCGCCGTGGCGGTGGCGGGCTTCGTGATCATGGGCATGCCGGCCAGAAGCGAGCAGGCCGCCTTCTCGGCGAATCCCCAGGCCGGGAAGTTGAAGGCGTTGACGTGGACCGCCGCGCCCCGCCGGGGCACCAGGAGGTGGCGCCCCCAGAACTCCTCCGTGCGAGCGAGCTGTACCCCTTCGTCCTCGACCAGGTGCGAGCGGTCTCCGAGCCGTTTGCCGAGGCCGGCGTAATACGCCAGGGTGCCGGTCGCGCCGTCGACGTCGAAGGCGCCGTGCGGGCGGGTCGTCCCCGTGTTGATCCGCGAGAGCTCGAGCAACTCGTCCCGCCGGTCGCGGAGCGCCCGCGCCATGGCCTTGAGCAGGTCCGCGCGCTGCGCGAAGGTGAGGGCGCGGAGCGCCGGCCCGCCGGTCTCCCGCGCGAAGGCGAGGGCCGCGGCGAAGTCCACCCCGGCGCTCGAGGCCCTGGCGATCTCCTCGCCCGTCGAGGGGTCGACCAGGCTCTGGAAGCCCTCGGAAGCCTCGTGCCACTTTCCGCAAACGTAGCTGCTCAGCGTCTCCATCGCGTCTCCTGCCGGTGGTGGATCGGGTGGTCGGTCGTCTCGGCGGGAGAAAGGGTATCTCAACTCGGAGGCGGGATCGGGCACGCGGCGGTGCCGCCGCCCTGCCGCCTCCTCTTGTGGATAAGATGGGTCGACCGGCCGGGGGGCGGCCGGAACCTGCCTTGGAGAGGCGTTGACTGGATGAGCTCCGACGTCACGAGCCACGAACGCCGGCAGCGCCGGCGCCACGCCGTCGAGGACGT
>CAZIIB010000635.1:0-2883 GCA_964539125.1 uncultured Thermoanaerobaculia bacterium
CGAGCACGCCCTGGACGCCGAGTACGCCGGCAAGATCGGCGTCGACATCGACGACTTGCTGGTCTCCCAGCCCGACAGCGGCGAGCAGGCCCTGGAGATCGCCGAGATGCTGGTCCGCTCGAACGCGGTCGACGTGATCGTGGTCGACTCGGTGGCGGCGCTCGTGCCCAAGGCCGAGCTCGAGGGCGAGATGGGAGACTCCCACGTCGGCCTCCAGGCGCGGCTCATGAGCCAGGCGCTGCGCAAGCTCACGTCCATCGTCTCGAAGTCCCGGACCACCCTCATCTTCATCAACCAGATCCGCGAGAAGATCGGGGTCATGTTCGGCAACCCGGAGACGACGACCGGGGGCCGGGCCTTGAAGTTCTACTCCTCGGTGCGGCTCGACATCCGGCGGATCGGCTCGCTCAAGGACGGCGACACGGTCGTCGGGAGCCGGGCGAAGGTGCGGGTGGTCAAGAACAAGGTGGCCGCCCCCTTCCGTCAGGCGGAGTTCGACATCGACTACGGCGAAGGCATCTCCCGGGTCGGCGAGCTCATCGATCTGGGCGTCGACTACAAGCAGGTTCAGAAGAGCGGGGCCTGGTACAGCTACGGCGACCTGCGCCTGGGCCAGGGCCGGGAGAACGCCAAGCAGTTCCTGCGCGAGAACCCGGAGCTCGCCGAGGAGATCGAGGGCGACCTGCGGGTGGAGATGGGCTTGCCGTCGCTCAAGCGCGAGGCCGCCGCCAAGGACGAGGACAAGGGCAAGACGGCGGAGCCGCAGAAGGAAGCTTCATAAGGCCCCCGGTGCCGGAGGCGGCCCGCGCCGCCTCCGGCCCGCCGACCTCCCCTCCGGCCATCTGCTAAGGTCGCGCCGTTTCCCGACCCAGGAGTCTGCCCATGGGACGTGCCCTTGCCGCCTTCCTGCTGATCGCGTCCGTCGCCGTTCCCGCGAGCCTCTGCGCCCAGTCCGCTCCGGCCTCGCCCGCCGGCCCGACCCTGGCGGTCTCGGCCGGCGGCGCGAGCCTCCAAGGCGGCGAGCTGCATCTCGACGTGACGATCGAGGGCGTGCCGGCCGATCACCCACTCGATCTCCACGTGCTGGTCGACGGCCGCGAGGTGAATCGCCTGGCCCTCGCCGAGGGCCAGCACGCGGTCCCGGTGAGCGATCCCTCCCTCGGCTACGGCGGCCACTCGGTGACCCTGGTGGCCGGCGAGCTCCGCGCCGAGACGAGCGTGCGAGTGATCCCGGGCTGGCTCTCGGTGCTGCCGCCGATCATCGCCATCGGGCTGGCCCTGGCCTTCCGGGACGTCCTGCTCTCCCTGTTCATCGGGGTCTTCAGCGGCGCCTTCATCCTGGCGGGCTGGAACCCCGTCTCCGCCTTCGCCCGCTCGATCGACAGCTATATCGCGCCGGCCCTGGCCGAGCCCAGCCACGCGCGGATCCTGATCTTCTCCTCGCTCCTCGGGGGCATGGTGGGGGTGATCTCGAAGAGCGGCGGCACGCGAGGGGTCGTGGAGCGACTGATCGGCTTCGCCTCCAGCCCGCGGCGCGGCCAGCTCGCCACCTGGGCGATGGGCGTCGCGATCTTCTTCGACGACTACGCCAACACCCTGATCGTCGGCTCGACCATGCGCCCGATCACCGACCGGCTGCGGGTGAGCCGGGAGAAGCTCGCCTACATGGTGGACTCGACCGCCGCGCCGGTGGCGAGCCTGTTCCCCATCTCCACCTGGATCGGCTTCGAGGTCGGCCTGATCGGCGGCTCGTTCGCCGACCTGGGGCTCCACTTCAACCCGTACACCACCTTCATCGCCACGATCCCCTATCGCTTCTACCCGATCTTCGCCCTGGTCCTGGGCTTCGCCATCGCCGCGACCGGCCGCGACTTCGGCCCCATGTACCGGGCCGAGCACCGCGCACGGGTCCACGGCGAGCTCCTCGCCTCGGGGGACAAGGCGCTGGCGGACTACACGAAGGACGTCCTGGAGCCCCCGGAGGGCGTCCCCCACCGGGCGACGAACGCGGTCCTCCCGATCCTGGTGGTGGTGGGCGTGACCCTCGCCGGCCTCTATACCAGCGGCTCGGCGGACCTGGTGCGCAACCCCGACTCCGGGCTGGTCACCTGGCTGCGCGACGTCTTCGCGGCCTCGGACCCCTACAACAGCCTGCTGTGGGCGAGCCTGTCGGGCGTGGTGACGGCGGTCGTGCTGCCGCTCGTGCAGCGGCTGGTGAGCGTACGCGAGACCATGGAGGCCCTGGTCGAGGGCTTCAAGTCGATGATCCTCGCCCTGGTGGTCCTGGTGCTCGCCTGGTCGATCTCGGGAGTGTGCACCAACCTGCACACGGCCGAGTACCTGGTGGGGATCACCCAGGAGGTGCTCTCGCCGCACTGGCTGCCGGTCCTGGTCTTCCTGCTCTCGGCCGCCACCTCGTTCGCCACCGGCACGTCGTGGGGGACGATGGGGATCCTGATGCCCCTGGTGATCCCCATCGCCAACGGCCTGTCGATCGCCGGCGGGCATCCGATCGAGGACCCCATGTACTACATCCTGATGCTGGGGACGATCTCGTCGGTGCTCGCCGGCAGCGTCTGGGGGGATCACTGCTCGCCGATCTCGGACACGACGATCATGTCGTCGATGGCCTCGGGCTGCGATCACATCGCGCACGTGCGCACGCAGATCCCGTACGCGGTCGCCATCGGGTTCGTCGGCATGCTCACCGGGGACATCCCGACGGCGTACGGCCTGTCGCCCTGGGTGTCGCTGGCGGTGGGCTCGTTGATCATCATCGGCGGCTTGGTGTGGCTGGGCAAGAGGGTGGACGCGCCCGACCCGCCGGCTCCCTGAGGCCGGGCCGGGGGCTCTCCCCGGGGGAACGGCGCGGCTTGCTAGAAC
>CAZIIB010000636.1:0-2876 GCA_964539125.1 uncultured Thermoanaerobaculia bacterium
CCAGTAGAGCACGCCCCCGAAGTAGGCAGCGCAGAAGAGGAGATGTCCCACCGCCAGCTCCCGGGCTTTTGCGGTGAAACATACGTACAGATAGGGGGTCAGGCCGATCCAGGCCAGGGGAAACCAGGAGAGATTCGGGAACGACAGGGTCAGCAGCCCCCCGGCAAGAATAGAGAGCAGGACGGCGCGCGTCATTCGGTCTTGCGGACGTAGGTGAGAAAGCCGGCCGATTTCACCTCCGCCTCTTTGGCACGTGCTTCCTCGATGGTGTCGAATTCACCGACCCAGACCCGGTAGAAACGGTCGCCCAGTTCGGGAGTCGGAGGCTGAATCCTGGCGCTGAATCCCTTCGCCTCGAGGCGAAGCACGGTCTGCTGCGCCTCCTGCTCGCTGGAATGAGCGGCTACCTGAATGGTGTAGCGGGCACCGCCCTCGGCCGCTTCCGGCTTCGGTGCGACCTTTTCGGGCTTCGGCTTGGCGGGCGAACTCGTCCCCCTTGCGTCACCGACCGAAGGCCGGTCCGGAGATGTCTTCAACGAGGTCGAGGGTTCGGACGCCTCGGTCGACGGCGGGGAAGAAGAAGGCGACAGGTTCTCGAAGACTTCCACCGGACCGTTCCCGGCGCCTCGGGACCGTTCCTGATTCTCCGCTGCCGTCTGCTTCGAGCCCGCGCTCCCGGCAGCGCTCCACCATCTCCCGGCTGGCGTCGATCCCGCGGACCTCGAGACCGGCGTCGGCGAGCACGGCCAGAGCCTCTCCCCGGCCACAGCCCAGGTCGAGCACCGGTCCGAGGCCCGCCACCGGCCGCAGGCGCTCGGCGTGAACCCGCAAGCGTTCGCGGATCTCCTCCTCGCTGCCCCGGAAGCGACGCTCGAAGGCGAGGTAGGACTGCTCGCCCCACAGGCGGGCCAGGTTCTCCAGCTCGGATGCCGGCGGCGCCTCCCGGGCGCCCTCGTCCGAGCCGTCGCCTCCGGCTCTCTCCGCATCCACCACGGCCAGGGCGCCACCCAGGGCTCGCAGGAGGTCCTGGGTCTCCCGCCGGTGCCGGTCGAGACGTTGATCGACCCGGGCGAAGAGGGCGTCGTTGTGCCGCAGGAGGTCGCGCAGGGCGCGCGGGACGAAGTTCTCCAGGTGCCCGATCCGCCCGTCGTGCCTCCGGATCTCGCGGAGGGCTTCCACCAGCACCAGGTTGAACACCCGCTGGCGGTCCCAGAGGTCGGCCTGAGGCGCTTTGACCAGCGGACGGAAGAGCTTCTTGAACGCCACCAGCAGGCGCCCGACGGCTCCCCGGTGGCTGCGGATCGGGAACGGACGGTCCCCGGTCCAGAGCCAGCTCCAGTCCTCGGGGTCGTGGGTGGGCCGGTCGAGGAACTCGTCGATCGAGGGGTCGGGGCGGCGCTCGTCCTCGAGTGGGGACTCGGGGGCGTCGGGGCGGTCGTTGCCGGCGTCGTCCGACATGTGGCGGGAGACGCCCTCCCGGTTCGGCCGGGAGGGCGCGTTCGGATGGGACTACTCTTCGGGCAGCACGGTCACCACCAGCTCGGCGGCGACGTCGGCGTGGAGGTGGATCTCGATGTGATGGTCGCCGATCGTCTTGATGCCGCCCTCGAGGTCGATGCGGCGGCGGTCCACGTCGACGCCTTGCGCCGCAAGGGCCTCGGCGATCTCGGTGGCGGTCACCGAGCCGTAGAGGGTCTGGGCGTCGCTCGCCCGCTTGTGCAGGATGACTCGGGTGCCGCGGATCGCCTCGGCCACCACTTCGGCCGCCTCCTGCTCTCGGGCGTGCTCGGCCTCGATCCGTGCCCGGTGCTGCTCGAACACCTTGAGGTTGGCCGGGCTCGCCTCGAGGGCCAGGCCCTGGGGCAGAAGGAAGTTACGGGCGAAGCCCGGCTTGACGTCTACGATCTCGCCGCGCTTGCCCAGGCTGCGCCGGTCCTTCAGCAGGATCACCTCCATGGTCGTCATCCTCCTCTCTAGTCCGTTGCGAAGGGCAAGAGCGCCAGGTGGCGGGCCCGTTTGATCGCCCGCTGAAGCAGACGCTGGTGCTTCGCACAGGTGCCGGAGATCCGGCGCGGAAGGATCTTCGCCCGTTCCGGCGTGAACTGCTGCAGGAGCCGGAGATCCTTGTAGTCGATGTACTCGATGTGGTCCGCGCAGAACTTGCAGACCTTGCGGCGGCGATAGAACGTCTTCTTTCCGGTGCGTGCCACGCTCAAGCCTCCTCTGCGGTCTCGTCCGCCTCGTCGTCCCCGGTCATGCCGGCGGCGAGCTCGGGAGTGACCGTGCCGTGGGCCCGTTTCAGGTCCTCGTCGGTCCGGACGGTGAGATACCGCAGCACCTTGTCGCTCTGCTCGAGACGATGCTCGAGCTCCTGGATGCCACTGAAGGCCTTCTCCGCGTGCAGGTAGAGGAGCATGTAGCGGCCCTCGCTCTGCTTGTCGATGGGGTACGCCAGCTTGCGGCGGCCCCAGTTGTCCTCCCGGGTGATCTCGGCGCCGCCGTCGGTCACCAGCTTCTTGACCGATTCGTGCAGCGTCTCGGCCTCCTCTTCGGAGACACGCGGGTCGACGACGTACGTCAGCTCGTAGGTGCGCATGGGTCGGGTGTTGCCTCCCTATGGCCGTTCGGTCCCGCCTTCACCCCGGAGGGGGCCCGGTGCGGGCCCGGCGGAACAGAGAGGTTACGGTGGCCGGACCGGCGCGCAGGCGGCCGTTCCGGCGATTCGAGCGCTCTATTGTATCGATTTCGGCCGCCGAGGCAAGCCCGACGGACCTGCTCGGCGGCCGAAGAGGTTCTCAAAGTGACGCCAGCAGCGGGGCGATGACCAGGGCGACGACGGACATGAGCTTGATCAGGATGTTCAGGCTCGGGCCCGC
>CAZIIB010000637.1:0-2873 GCA_964539125.1 uncultured Thermoanaerobaculia bacterium
CGCCGCGCGCGCCTTCGGCGCCGAGGGGATCGGCCTGTGCCGCACCGAGCACATGTTCTTCGAGGAGGACCGGATCTCCCTGGTCCGGCAGATGATCCTCGCCTCGGGGGCCGACGAGCGCCAGCAGGCCCTCACGCGGCTCCTGCCGCTCCAGCAGCAGGACTTCGAGGGAATCTTCGAGGCCATGGACGGGCTGCCGGTGACCGTGCGGCTGCTCGACCCGCCGCTCCACGAGTTCCTCCCCAAGGGGGAGAAGGCGCTGGCCGAGCTGGCGCGCGACATGGGGGTCGAGCCCTCGAAGGTGGCGGAGAAGGCGGCGGCGCTCGCCGAGGTCAATCCCATGCTCGGCCACCGGGGGTGCCGCCTGGGCTTGACCGCTCCCGACATCTACCGCATGCAGGTCGAGGCCATCGTACGCGCGGCCTGCGCCCGCGCCCGCGCCGGCGATCGGGTGGTTCCCGAGATCATGGTTCCCCTGGTCGGCACCGAGGAGGAGACCGCGCTCCTGCGTGTGGAGATCGAGAAGACCGCGGCCCGGGTCCAGCGCGAGGAAGGGATCGAGCTCGAGCTCCTGATCGGCACCATGATCGAGGTACCCCGAGCGGCCCTGGTCGCCGGCCGGGTGGCCCGTCACGCCGATTTCTTCTCCTTCGGAACCAACGACCTCACCCAGATGACCTACGGGTTCTCCCGGGACGACGTGAGCCGGTTCCTCCCGCGCTACATCGAGGACGGTATCCTGCCCTTCGACCCCTTCGCCCGGCTCGATCCGGACGGCGTCGGACGGCTGGTGCGCCTGGCCTGCGAGGAAGGGCGTGCCGCGCGGCCGGACCTTCACCTCGGGATCTGCGGCGAGCACGGGGGCGACCCCGCCTCGGTCGCCTTCTTCGACGAGGTGGGCCTCGACTACGTTTCCTGCTCGCCGTACCGGGTGCCCATCGCCCGTCTGGCGGCGGCCCGCTCCCACCTCGGCTCCGGCGCCGGCGGCGAGGACTGAGCACCGCGAGCACGCGCTCACCGCCGCGGAAGACGGGGGCCGGGTGCGATACGCTGCCCCGATGCGGGTCTGTTTCACCAACCTGGGGTGCAAGCTCAACCAGGCCGAGCTCGAGAAGTTGGCCCGGGAGTTCCACCGGGCCGGCCATCGGGTCGTGGCGAGCCTGGAGGAGGCGGAGCTCCACGTGGTCAACACCTGCACCGTCACCCACCGGGCGGCCCGCGACTCCCGCAAGGTCGCCCGCCGGGGCGGGCGACGGGTGCCCGGCTTGAGGACCGTCCTCACCGGCTGCTACGTCACCGGCTCGCCGGAGGAGGCCGCGGCCCTCGCCGGCGTCGACCTGGTGGTCCCGAACCACGAGAAGGAGCGCTTGCTCGATCGGGTCCACGAGGCCTTCCCGGAGTGGGCCGGACCCGGCGCGGGGCCGGACGACGGCCTGCCGGTGCCCTTCGTGCCCCTCGCCTTCGGCAACACCCGGACCCTGGTCAAGATCGAGGACGGCTGCAACGTGGGCTGCGCGTTCTGCATCATCCCCCAGACCCGCGGCCGCCAGCGCAGCCGGCCCCTCCCGGAGGTGGTCGCCGAGGTGCGCTCCATGGCGGCGGCCGGCTTCCGCGAGGTGGTGGTCACCGGCGTCCAGATCTCCCACTATCGCTGGCAGGGCCGACGTCTCACCGACCTGGTGGCCGCGCTCCTCGCCGAGACGCCGATCCCGCGCATCCGCCTGACCTCGATCGCGCCGTGGGCCTTCGATCGGCGCCTCTTCGCTCTCTGGTCCGACCGCCGGCTCTGCCGCCACGTCCACATGTCGCTGCAGAGCGGCTCGGACCGGACGCTGGCCCGCATGCGCCGGCCCTACGACTCCCGGACCTACCGCGAGCTGGTCGCCGAGATCCGCGCCGCGGTGCCCGGTGTCGCCGTGACCACCGACGTGATCGTCGGCTTTCCGGGCGAGACCGAGGAGGAGTTCGAGGAGAGCCGCGCATTCGTGGCGGAGACCGGCTTCGCCCGCACCCACGTCTTCTCCTACTCGCCGCGCCCGGGCACGGAGGCGGCGACCCTCCCGGGGCGGGTGGGACCCGCGGAGATCAAGGAGCGGGCCGCGGCGATGATCGAGAGCGCCTCCGCGGCAGAGAGGCAGTTCCGCGCCAGCCACCGGGGGGCGCGGGTATCGGTGCTCTGGGAGGACCGCAAGGACGGCCGCTGGCACGGGCTCACCGACAACTACCTGCGGGTGGCGGCGCCCGCGCCGCGCGGCCTCGACCTCTCGAACGTCGTCTCGGAGGTCCGGGTGGTGGGGCTCGCCGAGACCGGCGTGCTCGCCGAGCTCACCGCCTTCGGGGCCGGCTCGCCGTGACCCGGCGCCGGCCACGGCCGAGCCGGGGCTGGCTGGCCCTGGCCTCCCTGGCGGTCGTCGCCGTCCTGATCGTGACCCTGCGGCCCGACGACTTCCCGGGCTTTTCCACCGGTACCAATCTCCATCCGCTGGCGCACCACGGCCGCGCCCTCGCGGCCCTCCTCCAGCCCGCCGCCAATCGCATGGTGATCGCGCGCTACCTGCTGTACGACGTCGTGGGCAACGTGGTGCTCTTCATCCCGGTGGGCCTCACCGTCGCCGGCGCCCTCGGGCGGAGGCCGGCGATCGTGCGCGTGGCCCTCACCGCCCTCTTCGGCGCGGTGCTGTCGGCCGGCATCGAGACCCTCCAGCTCGTCATCCCGGGCCGCGCCACCGACGTCGACGACGTGATCTTCAATGCCCTCGGCGCGTTGCTCGGCGCTCTGGCGATGGTCCTCGCGACCCGCCGGAGGCGGCGCGCCGGGCAGCGCGCGCGATGACCCGGCGCCGGCCGTTCCTCCCACCCACCAACCTCGTCCT
>CAZIIB010000638.1:0-2871 GCA_964539125.1 uncultured Thermoanaerobaculia bacterium
GGGTCAGGATGTCCAGGGAGAAACGGCCATCTGGAGGCACGTACTGGACAGCCGGGTAGTCGTCCATCAGCTCGTCCGGGTCGATCTGGTCGACGTTCGGATCGTCGAACAGGGAACGCAACGCGCGCTTCAGCGCTTCCAGGTTCTCGCGACGCGGGGCAACGAAGAGGTCGACGTCCTGGGTCGCGCGAGGCAAGCCCTGCGCCGCCATCGCCATGGCGCCGATCACGACGAAGTCGACGCCTTCCCGAAGAAGCGCGTGGAAGACCTCCTGTGCGTCGTCGAGGGTCATAGTCGAGCCATGGAAACGAGGTCGGCCGCGCAGGTGCAAGGATCGCCGACCGGGCGCAATTCTACTGGACAGGGCTTGTAGTAGAAGTTGACTGCTTGTCAGTACGGTTCTACGGCAGGGCTCGCGATCCCGGGCTTCCTGCCGGACAATCCATGCCGCAGATCCGCGCTTCGTGCCGGAGATTCTGCGCTCCATGCCGCGAAACCGCAACTCGGGCGGCGCGGGCCGTTTGACCTTTCTCCCTTCGCAGGAGGGCAGGGAGCTCGAGCGTGCCCGAGCTCGGTCAGGGCGGGCCGGCGTTCCAGGCCGTCGGCCTCGCGGCCAGCTCCCAGCGGGTCCCGCCGTCGCCCAGGGGGAAGGTGCGGACCGTCCGATAGGAAAGGCCGGTGATCGAGATCTCGCCGCCGGGCGTGCGGAGCGGATCGAGACGCTGGGCGTCCTCGAGCACCCAGCCGGGGCGGACCTGACGCCAGAGGCCGGCGAGCTCCGGATCGTCCGGGCTGTCGAACCCTTTGCCCCGCGCCGCGACCCGCCGGGCGACCCGCCGATCGGTGAGGCCGAAGGCGTAGTCGAACACCCGCCGGTGGCCGAAGTAGCCCAGGGCCCCGATCCGCCGGGTGGCGATGACGGCGTCGGCGGGCAGGTGCTCGTCCACCCAGCGGGCCGGGCTGATCAGGGTGTCCGAGGCGAGGACGAAGCCGGGGTAGTCGGCCAGGGCCCGCTCTCCCAGGTGCTCGTGGCCCCGCCAGAGGTCGTAGCCGGCGAACAGCGCGAGGATCGCCGCGACGGCGATCGCCGTGGCCCGCCGGCTGCGCACCAGGGCCTCGATCCCGCGCGCCAGTCCCAGGACCAGGAGGATCGCCGCCGCCGGCACGTAGGGCGCGAAGTAGCGCCCCAGGCCGGTCCAGTCGGTGGGGGCGTAGACGCCGAAGGCGAGGCCGGCGAGCGCCGTGGCCGCGAGGAACGCGCCGGCGGCCGGGCGGCGACGCCAGGCGAGGATCGCGCCCCAGGCGCCGGCGAGAAGGAAGACGCCGGTGCCGTAGGGCGGCGGAACGTCCGGGTTGGTGCCCGTGAACAGTCCACGGAGGCGGTAGAGGACGTCGGCGGCCGACCCCGGCGGCTTGGCCAGGGCGGTGTTGGGGAGAAGCGCGCCGTAGTACGCGTAGCGGACGAGGGTGACGGCGGCGATGGCGGCGACGAAGGCGCCGAGGGCCACGAGCAGGCGCCGGTGGGGAAGCCCTCCGCGGGAGGCGAGCGCCAGGGCGGCGAACAGAGGAAAGATCAGCACCGCCTCGGGCCGGACGGTGGCGAGGGCCGCCGCGAGCAGGGCGGCCGTCACCGGACGAGGCCGCTCCCGGAGGACCATCCAGATCGCCGCGAGGGAGAGGAGCGCCGCGAGCCCGGTCTCCATGCCGGCGATGGAGAAGTAGACGAGCTCCGGCGAGAGGGCGAGGAGCACCGGCAGCAGGAGGAGCTCGACCGGGTGAGCCTTCGGCACGAGCCGCCGGTAAGAGGCCACCGCCAGCGCCACCGCCACCACCAGGCAGCCCGTCCCCACCACCTTCGCCACCAAGGGAAGCCCCAAGGGCGCGAGCCACCCAGCCACCGCCACCACCAGCACCCACCCCAGGTTGGTCATCCCCTCCACCAGCTCCCCGGGGTTGAACACCAGCCCCCGCCCGGCGAGCCAGTTCGCCGCAACCCGCAACGAGATGAACGAGTCGTCGACGAAATGCCCCCGATGCACCCAGCAAAGCCACCCGATCCACCCGCAGGCGAGCCCGAGGCCCGCGGTGACGGAAAGGCGAAGCGCCGGAAGACGACGAGGCGGTGTCTCCACTGCGTGATCCTCTTCCGGCGCCGCCGGGCGTCCCGCTACCCGAGCCTCCGCCTCACTCCCCGACGGCGGCCAGTGCCTTCTTGCGGGCGGCTTCGAACTCGTCGCCCGGCAGCCAGCCCGGCATCTCGGGCGCCTGCGACAGGATGAGGCCGCAGTAGAACCCCAGCCGCGCGTCCTGGATCATTCCGTCGAAGTTCCACTGGTCGGTCAGCTCGTCGCTCGGCTGGTGGTAGTTGTGCTCCACCCAGGCGTCGATCTGCTCCTTGCCCCAGCCCGCCGGCCGGTCCACGAAGTCCGTGCCGGTGTCGAAGTAGAGGGCCGGCACCCCGATCTTCGCCAGGCTGAACTGGTCGGAGCGGTAGTAGTAGCCCTTGTCGGGGAACTGGTCCGGCTGGACGGTGCGCCCCTGGCTCGCCGCCACCGCCTTCGCCACCGCGTCGATGGTCGACTTGCCGGAGCCGATCAGCGTCACGTCCCGGGTCGTGCCCCAGATGTTGCCGCCGTCGTAGTTGATGTCGGCGGCGATCCGCCCCGGCTCGAAGCTGGGGTGGAGGGCGTAGTACTTCGAGCCCAGGAGGCCCTGCTCCTCGGCGGCCACGAAGAGGAAGAGGGTCGAGCGCTTGGGCGGCTCGGGCAGGGCCGCGTAGGCCCGGGCGATCGAGAGCACCTGGGCGTCGCCGGCGGCGTTGTCCACCGCGCCGTTGTAGATCCGGTCGGAGTCCGCCGGCCGGTCCGCGCT
>CAZIIB010000639.1:0-2865 GCA_964539125.1 uncultured Thermoanaerobaculia bacterium
ACCACGGTTGCCGCCCGCTGCGAGCACCAGGACCAGATAGTAGCTGTCGCTCACCGAGCTTACCATCACTGTCATCCGGTCGGTGGTGACCGTGAGCTGCTGGACGTCGCCCGCCGCCAGGTCCCGGTGGTTCTCGGCGATCGCCTTGACCTGGGTGATCAGCTCGGCCGTCAGCAGGTCCAGGTCGATCTCCGGAGCGGAGCTGACCGATTCGACGGTGATTCCGTCCTCGGCCACCAGGGAGAGCGCGAGGGTGCCCTGGATCCGGTTGCTGACCTCGTTGAGGCGCTCAATGAACATCGCCGGGCGCCCTCCTCCGCAAGCGCTCGAGGTACCGCTCGAGCATGTGTCGTTTGCGGTCGGTCAGGCCTTCGCCGGAGCCCTCGGCGGCAGAGTCGCCGAGAAGCTCCGACGCGCGGAGCTCGGGCCGCCGGCGGGCAGCGAGCTCCTCGAGCCCCTGCTTCGCCTCGGCGTTGCCCGGCTCCCGCTCGAGGATCTCCTGGAAGATCGCCTCGGCCTCGCTCAGATGCCCCTGGCGCAGGTACAGGCGGCCGAGGGTGACGGTGGGCCGACCCGCCCCCTCCTTCGGCTCCTCGAGGTGGGGCGGCGCGACATCCGCCGGCTCCAGGCTCTCCTCGGGCTCCACCGTGGCGAGCGCCGGGGGGGTCTCGGTCCCTTCGGTCCCCTCGGCTTGCCCAGAGGGCTCGGCGGGGGCAGCCGCCTCCGGCTCGGCTTCCTCCGCCGGCAAAGCCGGCTCTTGTTCGAGGAGCGACGAGAGGTCGGCGGGCGGGCTCGCGGCCGGGGTCTCGATCTCGAAGACATCCGGTCGGCGGACCGTCGTCGTCTCCGGAATCTCCTCGGAAAGCTCGACCGGCGCAGCCCCCGGCACCTTCGCCGCCTCGGGCGGCATCGGCAAGGCGAAGACCTCCCCTTCGGCGAGGGCACTCGAGTATCGCCGACGGTCTCCCTCGGCGGCGACCAGCGTGGGAAAGGGCTCGCTCTCCACCGGGGGCGGAGCCGGCGCGGCTTCGGGGGGCGGCGGGGGTGGCTCGCTCACTCTCTCGGGCTCCTCTGGCAGCTCGGCTCCTGCAGCCGCCTGCGGCGGCGGGGGCGGAAGAGGACTCGCCGGGCTCTCGCCGCCCTGGCGGTCGATCTCGCCGATCCGGCGCCGCAGGTCGGCGATCTCCGGGTCCGAGTCGTTCAGGAGAGCGTAGACCCGCAGACGCTGGCGGGCCAAGTCCGCCCGCCCCTCGCGGAGGTAGGCGTCGACCAGCAGGCGGTACGCCACCATCTGGGTCGGGTCGGTCCCGATCACCGTCTCGAGCTCGGTGATCGCCTCGGCGGCCTGTCCCAGGTCCAGGCGGCACCTTCCCAGGGCGACGCGCGCCGCCGGGTGCGTCGGGTTCGCCTCGAGCCCCTCCTCGAGGACCTCGGCAGCGTCGGCGCTCCGGCCGAGGCGCCGGTATTCGTCCGCGAGCTGGAGGAACACCCGCGAGGCTTTGTCGGCCTCCCAGCGCGCCCGCAGAGCTTCCAGGCGCGCGCTGGTGGGTTCGGTGTCAGGCATGGCTTGGGAAACGGGCCGGCGGCGCGCCCGCCGGCACCCTCCGGCAGCCGCGACTCGGTGCGCGATTTGCGCGGAGTATAGCAGCCACGCGCCCGGCGCTCGCCTTCGGCAAGGCCCGTCCGATCGAGCTTGCCGCCCTACTGGGTGGTGACGCTCACCGACTGGCTCACGGTGCCTTCACCGACCGAGTTCGTCACGGTCAGGGTCACGATGTAGGTACCCGCGTCAGAGTACTGGTGCGCCGGATTGCGGGAGGTCGAATGCGCCGTACCGTCCCCGAAGTTCCAGTCCCACTTCGTCGGGTTGCCCGTCGACGTGTCCATGAAGGCGACGGTGAGCTGGCTGCGGGTGAAGCTGAACGACGCGACGGGCCGGCGAAGGATGGAGAGGCTGATCTGGTCGTTCTGGACGCTCGAGCCGGCGCTCGCCTCGACCGAGACGTTGAAGTTGTCGCCGCCCACGGACTGAACGTCCCCCTCGGAGATGTCGAGAATGTCGCGGGCCTGTCCCTGATCGTCGGTGCTGATGAAGGCGCCTCCCGACTCCAAGGTACCGACCTCGGTCAAGAAGTTCACCGGTACGCCGGGAAGCGGCTGTCCCTGGTCGTCCCGGACCAGAGCCAGCAGCGAGACGCTCCCGCCGCTCTCCGGCACGCTGGTGGGCGTCGCCTGGAGCGAGACCGCGCCGGCGCTGCGCCCGATCTGGACGTCGACCATCACCGCGTCGATGGCGCCGGAGGTCGCCGTGACGGTCGCCATGCCGATCCGCCCCTGTCCCGTCAGCCGGGTGGTGGCGACGCCCGAGCTGTCCAGCTCGAGGAGCTCGGAGTCGAGCTGGCCCAGGTTGGTCGAGAGCCGCACCTGGGTGCCCGGGTTGAGCGGGTTGCCGTCCATCTTGCGCCCGACCACCGTGATCGTCGACGCGCCGTCGAGGGCGATCTCGGCGGGGTTGGCCGAGATCGTGAGCACCGCGCCGGTCGGCGCCACCGGGCTGACCTGGTCGCAGGACAGGGCCCAGCCGGCGACGGCGAGGGCGAGGGCGAAGACAGCGGCAGCGCGCAGGATTCTCGTCATCTCAGGCTCAGTATACGCAGAGGGGCGGCGCACCGTCTAGGAACGAGTGGCGGCGACCGTACCCGCGCGGGAAGGTCCGGGACGCGACGAGGGGACCGCCGGCGCCGGCGGTCCCCTCATCCGGATTCAGGGCTCAACTGGCCTCGCTGTTGTACCCGTCGCTGGTGCACTGCGGGTAGCCGGGCGGGCTCACGCCGCCGTTGTATTCGGTCAAACCGTCGCCGGCGT
>CAZIIB010000640.1:0-2844 GCA_964539125.1 uncultured Thermoanaerobaculia bacterium
TTGCACGGTCAACGGTTTTCGAGACCGCCCCATTCAACCGCTCTGGCACCTCTCCCAAGCGTTGTCAATTCAATTGGCGGAGAGGGTGGGATTCGAACCCACGGTAGGGTTGTGCCCTACACACGCTTTCCAAGCGTGCACCTTAAGCCACTCGGACACCTCTCCGCGCCGGTGCTGCCACATCCGAACCGTCAAAGAGCACGCCGCCCGCGCGACGCTCGCGTCGCACGAGCCTCATCCCGGGCCGCTCCCTGCGCCCGAGCGCAGCGCCTGGAAGAACACGCTCAGTCGCCGGCCGCATTCCTCGGCCAGCACGCCGCCCGTGACCTCGAGGCGGTGGTTGAGCCGTGGGTCCCGGACGAGGTCGCCAAGGCTACCGCAATATCCCGCTTTCGGATCCGCCGCGCCGAACACCAGGCGCTCGACCCGGCTGTTGACCAGCGCTCCGGCGCACATGGCGCACGGCTCGAGCGTCACGTACAGTGTGCAGCCGAGGAGCCGCCAGCTCGCCAGCCGTCGCGCGGCCGCGGCGATCGCAAGGAGCTCGGCGTGGGCGAGGGGATCCTGGTCGCTCTCCCGCCGGTTGTACCCTCGGCCGACGATCTCGCCGCCGCAGACGATCACGGCGCCGATCGGCACCTCGCCGAGCTCCGCCGCGCGCTCGGCTTCGGCAAGCGCCGCTTGCATCCAGTGGCGATCCATTCCGCTCGACGGGCCCGCCGGAGTGCCCGCGGGCAGCGCACGATCTTACCGGAAGCTCCGGCCGGGAGCAAACCGGTCGCCTTTACATTGGCGGGGTCGAGCCCTTACCATGTCGGAGAGCGGGCAGCGACCGACGAAGGGTTCGGGTCCTGTGCATCGGCCGCGACCGAACCTCGTCAGGCCCGGAAGGGAGCAGCGATAAGGTCTGTCGGCCGGGTGCCGCAGATCAACCGGAACCCTTCGTCGGTCGCTGGCCGCTCTTTCTACCTCGACCCCGAAGCCTCGGGTAGCGGAGAGAATGGGAGGAGGCGTCCCCTTCCCGACCACCGCGCTTCGCGCTGGGGTGGCCGGGGTGGGAAGGGGATCGAGGGGATGCCGGGGGGCATCGGGTGAATCCAGCGGGCTGGAGTAGCCGTTGGGGTGAGCGCAGGCTCGACCGCTCGACGTGGGCGGGAGAGCGGCAGCTCGCGAAAGCCGAGACTTTCAGACGCCTCGCCGGTTGGAGGCGGAGCTTCTCTAGATAGACCATGGCCTACCAGGTACTCGCCCGCAAGTGGCGCCCGCAGGACTTCGAGAGCGTCGTCGGCCAGGGGCCGATCGTGACGGCCCTGCGCAACGCGCTGACCGACGGGCGCATCGCCCAGGCCTACCTCTTCTCGGGCATCCGCGGCGTGGGCAAGACCTCGGCCGCGCGGGTGCTGGCCAAGGCGCTCAACTGCGAGCGCGGCCCCGCGGCCGATCCGTGCAACGAGTGCACGGCGTGCCGCGAGATCACCGCCGGCTCCGACCTCGACGTCATCGAGGTCGACGCGGCCACCTACTCGAAGGTCGAGCAGGTCCGCGAGCTCACCGAGGGGCTCAAGTACGGGCCGGCCCGCGACCGCTACAAGGTGGTGGTGATCGACGAGATCCACCGCCTCTCGCGCCAGGCCTTCGACGCCCTGCTCAAGATCATCGAGGAGCCGCCGCCCCACCTGGTCTTCATCTTCGCCACCACCGAGATCGACGCGGTCCCGGCCACCGTCCTCTCCCGCTGCCAGGAGTTCCACTTCCGCCGCGTGCCCTCGGAGATCCTGGCCGGCCACCTGCGCACCATCGCCGGCGACGAGAACATCGAGGCGAGCGACGCCGCCCTGCGGCTGATCGCCCGCGCCGGGGAGGGGAGCGTGCGCGACTCCGTCGCCCTGCTCGACCAGCTCGCCACCTTCGGCTCCGGCTCGATCGCCGACCACGACGCCGTGCGACTCCTCGGCGGCCTGGACACCGCCCTTTTCGAGAAGCTCCTCGCCGCCATCCTGGAGGGTGACCGCGCCGCCATCGCCGGCGTGGTCGGCGAGGTCGAGGACGAGGGGTGGGACCCGCGCCACGTCTACGCCCAGTTTCTCGCCTACTGCCGCGACGCCATCCACCTCGCCATGGGCACCGACCCGGACCGGGTCGACCTGCCGCGCGAGGAGGCCGACCGTCTCGCCGAGCGCTCTCGGGCCGCCGGCTTCGAGAACCTGCTTCGTCTCCTCCAGCAGCTCCTGGCGAGCGAGGAGACCGTCCGGCGGAGCGACTCCTCGCTGCTCGCGGTGGAGATCGCCTGGCTCCGTGCCGCCGAGCTGCCCCGGTTGACCCGCGTCGAGGCACTCCTCGCCGGCCACGCCGCGGCGCCGAGCGCCCCCGAAGGCGCCGCGAGCCCTCCTCCGAGACCGACGCCGCCCAAGCCCCCCCCGTCCCGGCAGCCGCCGCCGGCCGAGCCGCCCGAGCGGGAGGCCGCCCCCTCCGGCACCCCGGCGACGCCACCCGCCAAGGGCTCCGTCGACGCCTTCCTGGAGCGGGTCAGCGACTCGAAGCCCCCCCTCGCCGGCTACCTCCGCCAGGCCCCGAGCCTGCGGTGGGCGAAGGGCGCGCTCGAGATCGGGGTCGCGGCGGACGACGAGCTCCTACGGAACCGCCTCGAGAAGGCCGCCAACCGGCGGGTGATCGATCAGGCGGTGGCCGAGACCTGGGGAGCCGAGGCGCGATGGACCACCGTCGGCACCAGCCCCGGCTCGGCCGCGCCGGCGGCGGACGCGCCGGCGACCGCCGAAGGAGACGAGACGCCGGACAACCCCACGGTCCAGACCGTGCTCGAGATCTTCCAGGACACCGTCGAAC
>CAZIIB010000641.1:0-2837 GCA_964539125.1 uncultured Thermoanaerobaculia bacterium
CTCGAGCTGCCCCCGGCGGCACCGGCGCCTCCGGGCGTCGCGGGCCGGGTGGCGGCGCGGGCCGAGGAGATCGGCGCCCGGGCCCGGGCCGAGGCCGAGGCCTTCGCGCCGCGCTGGGTGCGGGCGGCGGGCGCCCTGGCGGTGGCGCTCGGGGTGACCGCGGGCGCCACCCTCTCGTGGCTCGCGACGCCGGCCGCGCCGGTCGCTCCGACCGTCGAAACGTCGACCGTGGCCTCCTCCGGCACCGCTCTCGAGAGCGGGGAGACCGTGCCGAGCCTCGCCGAGGCGTACTGGACGGCCCTCGCCTCCGACCCGACGGCGAGCAGCGACGAGGAGAGCGTGCGATGACGCGCCGCTGGCTCGGCCTCGCTCTGCTCCTCTCGCTCGGGGTCAACGCCGGCGTCCTGGCGACCCTGGCGGTGGAACGCCTCCGTGGCGGTGACGCCGCCTCCGCCGCGGCGGCGGGCGCGCCGCCCGCAGGCGACGTCGGCCCGCCGCCCGGGGAGCCGCCCCTTCCGGCCGGCGGGCCGAGCGCTCCCGCGCCGCCCGACGCCCAGGGCGGCGACCTGCCGCCCGGGATGGAGTGGCGCCTCGGCCAGCTCGCGACCCACATGGGCCTCGAAGGGGACCGGCGCACGGAGTTTCTGGAGATCCAGCGCCGGTTCTTCCGCGAGACCCGCGCGGCGCACCAGAAGGGGCTCGAGCTCCAGCAGTCCTTGCGCCGGGAGCTCACCGCTCCGGCGCCGGAGCGCGAGCGGCTCACCGACATCCTGGGCGAGCTCGGCAGCACCCGTCAGCAGCTCGACCGGGCCCTGGTGGACGCGGTGCTCGCCACCCGCAAGCTCCTGGACCCGGAGCAGGAGCGCGAGTACCTGCAGTTCCTGGCTCGCCTGCGCGGCGCCGGGGAAGGCCCGCAGGGCGGCCCACCCAGGAACGGCCCGCCCAGGAACGGCCCGCCGCCACGCGGCCCGAGGCGCCGCTTGCCACCCCGCTGAGCGGCGGCGAGCTCATGCTGCATAAACATTCCGGCGGTCCGGTGCGTAGACACTGATGAGAGACGAGGCAAACGCACTCGAGAGACACTCTCCTTCCTCCTCCCTCCAATGCCCCGCCGACCTCCGGCGGGGCAATTTTTTTTGGATGCCCCCCACGACCCCTCGATCCCCTTCCCACGGGCACCGCCGGCTGAAGGCCGGTGGTCTGAGGGGAAGGGGACGCCCCCTCCCGCGTTTCCCTCGTCTGATCTCGAGCTCATCGCCGGCGCGAGAGCCTCTGAAACGATCTCCGCTCGTCGCGAGGGCGTTATCCGCGCGCGCCTCGCAAGACGCGGCGACGCTGGCATAGCAGAGCTCTGTTGAGGAGCCGCAACGTTGCGAGGGGCGATGCGGGAGCGTCCGCAGCAGAGTGGAGACCGCTTCAGAGGCTCTCGCGCCGTAACGACGCGAAGAACTCCGCCGCGACCTCCCCCGGATGGGCCGAGAGGCCCTCGGGTCCCTCCTCGGGGAGCCAATCGAGCGGCAAGTGGTGCTTGTAGGGCCCCTGGAGGAAGCGCCGGTCGAGGAGCGCGATCACCCCCACGTCCCGGTCCGAGCGGATCAGCCGGCCGGCCGCCTGGACCACCCGGGTCATCCCCGGCACCACGAAGGCGTATTCGAACCCCCGCTCGAAGCGCTCGTCGTAGTAGCTCGAGAGGAGCTTCTGCTCCAGTGTGATGGCTGGCAGGCAGGGGCCCACGACCGCCACGCCCCGCAGCATGTCCCCCGGGTAGTCGACCCCCTCGGCGAACACCCCGCCGGCGACCGCCAGCAGCAGCACGTCGCCCAGCAGGGCCGAGCGCAGGGTCTCGAGGATCTCCTCGCGCTCCCGGTCTCCCGAGGCCCGGCGCTGGACCAGCACCCGCTTGCCCGTCGGCTCGAGCTGGCGGGCGACCTGGGCGAGGAAGTCGTAGCTCGGGAAGAGGGCCAGGCAGTTGCCCTCCACCGAGTCCGCGAAGGCCGCCAGGCGCTCGGCGATTCGGGGGTAGTAGCTGGGCCGCTCGCGGTAGGTGGTGGCGACCGAGGCGTCGATCACCACCCGCCGGTTCTCGGGCGGGAACGGGTTGGGGATCGAGCAGGCGGCGGTGCGCTCGGCATCGAAGCCCAGCAGGTCGCGGTAGAACTCGGGCGGCGAGAGGGTGGCCGAGAGGCCGATCGTCGAGTGGGTCCGGTTGATCGTCCGGCCGAGGAAGCGGCTCGGGTCCTTGCACAGGACCTTGAGCAGGGCGTCGCCGTCGCGACGCTCGACCAGGTGGCTGAACGCCTCGTCCGAGACCACCAACGCGTTGAGGAAGCGGAGCAGCCCGAAGTACAGGTCCACGAACTCGTCGTCGGGCCGGAAGGTCTTGGTCTCGCGCTGGTGCTCCAGGTAGTCGATGAAGGCGCCGTCGAGCTTCGGACGGAGGCGCCAGAGGGAGTCCTCCGGCAGGGTGGCCTCCACCGCCCGGTCCCCTCCCGGGCCCTCCTCCAGGGCGTCGCCCACGGCGCCCTCGACCAGGGCCGCGAGCTCCAGGCAGAGGGCCTGGATCCGCCGGTGGATGGCCTCGCCGCCCCCCCGGATCGATCCGGCGGCGGCGGCCGCCTCGGCCGCGCGGTGGATGGCGCGGGCGGAGAGCTCGGGGCTGTAGTAGCCGCGCCCCCGGTCCACCAGGTTGTGGATCTCGTCGACCACCAGGATCGCGTCCGAGAGGTCCGCCTCGGCGCCGAAGTCCTGGAGCGAGACGTAGGGGTCGAAGGCGTAGTTGTAATCGCACACCGTGACCTGCACGCGGCCGGCGAGCTCCAGGCTCACCTCGAACGGGC
>CAZIIB010000642.1:0-2832 GCA_964539125.1 uncultured Thermoanaerobaculia bacterium
CCTGGAGCTGCCGATCCAGACCCTCAAAGTGGGCTCGCTCGGCACTCACAACACCCTGGGCCTGGCCAAGGCCCACAGCGCCCGGTTCCTCCTCGCCTCGACCTCCGAGGTCTACGGTGACCCCCTGGTGCATCCCCAGCCCGAGGACTACTGGGGCAACGTCAACCCGGTGGGCCCCCGCGGGGTGTACGACGAGGCCAAGCGCTTCGCCGAGGCGATGACCATGGCCTATCACCGGGTCCACGGCCTGGAGGTGCGGATCGTCCGGATCTTCAACACCTACGGACCCCGCATGCGGCTGCGCGACGGGCGAGTCGTACCGGCCTTCGTGCAGCAGGCCCTCCAGGGCGAGCCGCTGACGGTCTTCGGCGATGGCAGCCAGACCCGCTCCTTCTGCTTCGTCTCGGACCTGATCGAAGGCATCTACCGGCTGCTCGAGAGTGAGGTCCGCGAGCCGGTCAACCTGGGCAACCCCCACGAGATGACCATCAAGGAGTTCGCCGAAACGATCATCCGCGCCACCGGCAGCTCCTCGACCCTCGCCTACCAGCCGCTGCCCGAAGACGACCCCAAGGTGCGACAGCCCGACATCACCCGCGCGCGCCGGCTGCTCGCCTGGGAGCCCCGCGTCTCCCTCGCCGAAGGCCTGGAGCAGACGGTCGCCTACTTCCGCATGGCCCTGGAGGAGGCCGCCGCCGCCGGGGCGGCGGGCTAGAATCACCCTATGAGCGACTCTGCCGAACGCGGTGACGCCCGCAAGACGCTGCTCTTCGCCCTCGACAAGTATCCGGACCGCATCACGGCGATCGACCTCGCCGAGCTGGTCATCGAGAGCGCCCGGGAGAACCCGAAGCGCCCCGCCTACGTGAAGCTCGCGGTTCCCGACGACTGGGTCAAGGCGTTGCGCGGGCCGCGCGAGAGCACCCACCGGTGGTTGCTGGTCGAGGTGCCCAGGGAGGTCGAGGAGCGCTCCCAGAGCTCGATCATCCTGCCCGGGGAGGTGTGATGAGCGAGACGGTCGAGTGCAGCCGGTGCGGCCGGACCGCCGCCGCCCTCTCCCGGCCGCCCTATGCCGGCGAGCTGGGTCGCGAGCTCCAGGAGCGCGTCTGCGCCGAGTGCTGGGCGGAGTGGCAGCGCATGGAGATCATGGTGATCAACGAGCTGCGACTGAACTTCATGGACCCGCGCTCCATGGACGTCCTCGCCGAGGAGGTTCGCAAGTTCTTCGCCCTCGAAGGGCCGGAGAGCGCCGGCCCCTCCTCCTGACCCGCCGGGCTCTTCTTCCCAAGAGCCGGTCGACTCTCTTTCTGCGAGCTACCGACGGTGCCCATCGATCCAGTCATCCTTCCAGGCCTCGCCGCTTGGCGGCGCGCTGACTTCCACCGCGCCCGCACCGCCTGGGAGGACCCGGCAGCCGAGACCTCGGGTGATCGCCACGCCCTGCTCTCGGCCCTGGCCGACCTCGCTGGATCGCTGGAGCGCCAAGGCGCCGGGCACTCGCAGGCCGCGGACCACCTGCTCGGAGCGACGCGAGAGCGGCTGGGTGAGCTTCCGGCGCAGGTCCTGGGCCTCGACGTCGACCGGTTGCGCGCCGACCTGCCAGCCGAGCCGGCGGCGGCGCTGGTCTCGCCCCCCGAGCTCCACCCGGCCCGGACGATTCCGCGCTGGGCGCTGGCGCGATTCCTCCTCTTCCTGCTGCTCCTCGCCGCGGGCTTCGTGCTCCTGCGCTACACCCCGCTGGGGGCGCGGCTCAACAGCTTTCTCGACCAGGACCGTCTGGAAGCCGTGAGGGCGAGCTTGCGCTCGCACTGGTGGACGGCTCCCGCCCTGCTCGGTCTGTACGCGGTCCTCGCCCCCCTCGGGGCGCCGGTCAGCCCATTGATGCTCGCCGGCGGCGCCATCTTCGGCGTCCTGTGGGGCTCGGTGCTGAACTTCCTGGGCACCTTCGTCGGCGGGGCGCTCTCCTTCTACCTCGCCCGCTGGCTCGGCCGAGACTTCGTGGCGCACCTGGTCGGCGAGCGTCTGCGCCGGGTCGAGCGGCTGGTCGCCCGCCGCGGGTTCTGGCCCCTCGTGCGCATCCGCTTCGTGCCCATCCCGTTCCCGGTGGTCAACTACGGCGCCGCCCTCGCCGGAGTGCCCGCGGGCCTCTTCCTCCTGACCACGGGCCTCGGGCTGATCCCGGCCAACATCGTCTTCACCTACCTCTCGGCTTCGCTGGTCGACGCCGTGGCGGGGGACCGGGCGGAGATCATCCTGCGAGTCGCCCTGGCGATCGCCGGTCTCCTGGCGCTCTCGTTCCTTCCCAACGTGCTGGGCGGCCGGCAGCGGCGCAAGCGCTACCGCGAGCTGATGGCCCGGCGGCGAAGCCGGGGGGGATGAGGCGGGGACCTCCCGCTCACCCTTCCAGGGCTTCCTTGACCTGATCCTCGTCGATCAGCAGGGCGCCGGAGCTCACCGCCCCCGAGCCCGCGGGATCGAACTCGTGGTCGCGGATCACCCGGCGGAAGACCTCCTTCAGGGCCCGGGCCCCGAGCCGCGGCTGGCGCGCCGCCTGGGCCGCGATTCGGCGCACCGCCGCCGGCGAGAGCGCCAGCCGGATGCCCTGGCTCTCGAAGTACTCCCGCGTCTGGCGGAGCCCGGACTCCGGGCTCTCGAGAAAGATCTTGGTCAGCTCCTCGATCCCCAGGTCCTGGAGCAGCACCACGGCGTCGAAGCGCGACAGGAACTGCGGGGTCATGCCATAGTCGAAGAGGTCCTCGTTGCGCAGCCAGTCGCGCAGCCGGAAGATCTCCTCCCGGCGCACCTTGCCCCCTTCGACCACCGTCACCGGCT
>CAZIIB010000643.1:0-2830 GCA_964539125.1 uncultured Thermoanaerobaculia bacterium
ATGCTGGCTACGGCGCTCAAGGGTCTCCCTCGCGACTCCTACCGCCTGATGACCAAAATGATGTGGCGTGGGAACACCACTCCGCTCGATACCCTCGACCGTTTCCGGCAGGAGCTCAACACCGAGTATCTCGACATCGTTCTGCTGCACGCCGTGGGCACTCCCGACTGGCCGGCGCAGAGCGAGCGGCCCCAGAGCGCCTCGCAGAGCTCGAGGAGGGCCTCGGTGGACCCGATGGGGCCGAAGGTGTAGACGCTTCCCGCCGGGACCAGGCGGCGCACCGCGCGGGGCCGGCGGCGCTGGAGGTCCCAGCCGCTCACCGCCTCGAAGCCGGAGATGGCGACGGCGGCCAGCGGCAGCTTGCCGAGGGGCTCGGGCCACTCGCGCGGCCGCCAGCCCCCGAACGAGGCGGGAGCGAGGAGCTGGAGCCGGAGGCCCAGGGCGGTACCCGTCTCACGGGAGCGCGAGGCGAGGTCCTCGACTCGCTTCTCGATCCGCGGGCGCCAGGTTTCGAAGGCCGGGAAGACGGCGCCTTCCGCCGTCGAGAGGGTCGAGACCCGGGACTCGCCGCCGAGGATCAGGAGGCGGGCCTCGGAGGGCGATCCATTCGGCGGAGGGGTTCGCCGGTCCGCGACTTCGACGGCGAGCTCGAATCCCTCCCGGAAACGCAGGCCGACCGACCCGAAGAGGGCCTCGGGCTGGGCGGTCAGGCTGTCGTCGTCGATCCCCACGTGGACTCGGGCCTCGCGCTCGATCGGCTTCTCGGTCCCGCGCCCGTCCGGCCCCGGGAGAGGCCATGCCCTCTCCTTCTCATCACCGAGGCTCCACTCGATCACCCACTCGAGCGGTCGGTACGGGAAGCGGGGCCTCCGAGTCTTCTCGACCTTCTCCCCGTTCTCGCCCTGGCTGTGGCTCGGCAGGACGGTGAGAAGCGGCGGGAGCTCGGTGCCGAGGGGCGCCCGGGAGACCCCTTCCCCACGCCTCGGCGCCTCGAGCGTCGCCCGCAGGGCCCGCGTGCTCCCGCCCTGGCCGGCGAGCACCAGGTCGCCGGGGACCGGCACCCACAGCACCCACAGGCCTTGGCCGCCGGCCGTCCGGTCCACCAGCCAGGGTCCCCGGATCGCCGCCTCCAGGAGCTTTGCGGCCTCGGAGGGTGAGACCGAGGTGCCGCCGCCGACCAGGGTGGAGCGGACCAGGCCCGCCGTGGCGGCCTGGGTGGGAAAGAGCGAGGCGAGGGTCGGCAGGTAGGCCGGCGTCGACCCGCCGCGCCGGAAGACGAGGGGGTCACGGGGATTGAGCCACCAGGTGGTCCATCCGGCCTTCATGGCACCGTCTCCGTGTCCGGCTCGTCCTGAGCGTCCCGGGGGCGGAGCTTCCGGGTGTCGTAGATCCGGTCCGCCGCCAGGAGCTCTACGGCGAAGCGCTTCACCTCGCCCCAGGTCTTGGCCTCGGCGACTCGGTTCGGCACAGCGGAGGACGTTGCCTTGGTCGAGCGGGCCTGCTGGGCGGCGAGGCGGGCACGGGCGAGCTCGAGGCCGAGGATCCCGCCGTCTCCGTCCTCCTCGGCGAAGCGCTCGACGAGCTCCAGCAGGGCGTGGGCCGAGCGCAGGGAGAGCTCCTTCTGCCCGAGCAGCTCGACCCAGCGCTCGAGGTCGTTCACCAGCTTCCCGAGCTCGCCGTGGCAGGCGCGCGGGGAGCCGCTCCGGGGAACGTCCCTCACCTCGAGCCAGGCGGCGTCGCTCCCCGCCTCGCGACGCCGGCGCTTGGCCTCGTCCAGCGCCTCGTGAGCCTGGCGGCGGACGCCGCGCAGGTCGGACTTGACGTGGGCGAGGACGATCCCGCCCGAGAGGCTCACCCCGCCGAGGCCGTGCTGCCGGAAGGTGGGGGCCACCCTCGTCGCAAACTCCAGGGCCAGGTCGCGGGCCGCGCGGGTCACCGTGTCGACCGGCACGTAGGCCGCCAGGTCGTCGCCGCCGATGTAGAAGGCGCACCCGTGGTGGTTGCGGAGGATCGTCTCCGCCTTGTCGGCGAACCTCTCCAGCGCGTGGACGCACTCCTGGAGCTCGGTCGGGCCGGGCGCCTTGCCCAGCGCGCTGCCTACGCCATCGCCGTCCATCTGGAGGAGGGCGTAGTAGGCGGGCGGCAAGCCGAGGCGCTTCTGGAGGAAGTCGATCGGCTCGCGGAGGTCTTCGAGGACCTCGAGAGCGTGCTCGATCTCGGCCAGACCCTCCGCTCCCTGCTTCTTCAGCCGATCGATCTTCGCCCACTCGGCTTCGAGCCCACCCTCGAAGAGGAGCGATGCGTCGTAGCGGAAGATACCCTCCCCGGCGAGGGGCTTGACCACCGGTTCGGCTGGGTCGCGCGCCGGCGAGCACCAGAGAAAGAAGAGACCCTCCGGAGAGCGATCCTTCTCTTCCTTCAGCGTCCCCTTGAGGGCCGAGAAGGCCTTCTCACAGCTCGAGTCAGTCGCCGCCTTCTCGATCCAGGCGTCGGCGGCGATCCGGCCCAGAGGCGGGAACGGGAGCGGTTGGAGCATGGGCCCGCGGGTGAGAGCCGCGATCCTTCGGGCGAGGCCCACGGCGTCCAGCCCCTCGTCGGGGCCGATGCCGAGGCGCCGGCGGGCCGTGGACGAGGCCTCGGAGCGCTGGCCTGTCCTTCTGTCGGGCGAGGACTTGAGCACGCTGTCGCGCCCGGCGTCGAGGTCGCTCTTGGGGTGGCCGGGCTCGGTCCACTCCGGCAGGTCGAACAGACGCGCGCTCTTGCGGGCGGTCAGGAGCTCGTCGGCCCGCGTGTAGGCATCCCGGAACTCCTCCATCTTCACCGGGGTCCA
>CAZIIB010000644.1:0-2825 GCA_964539125.1 uncultured Thermoanaerobaculia bacterium
CACGAAGCCCATGGATTTTCAGACGCCTCGTCGGTTTGAGGCGAAGCTTCACTGGTGGTCCGTCAACCCTCCATTGACGGGTCCTGGCGGTCCTTCCCACCGCTGGCGGCGTTGCTCCTCCTCGACGGAAGCACCGCTACGCCTGCGTCGGAGCGCCTGGCCAGCGACGCGAAATCCTCGCCGGATACCCTGTCAATCGAGGTTGGACGGACCACCAGCCTCCTGGACTGCTAGACTCGTGGGACCGGAAGCACGGCCGCGACGGAGGAAGACCGCGATGAGGCGTTTTCGATCGGAGCGAGGCGAGGGCAATCTCGGCTGCATCATCTGGGCCTTGGTGGTCGTGCTGATCTTCTACGTCGGCTGGAAGATGATCCCGGTCAAGATGAAGAACGCCGAGCTCCAGGACTTCATCGTGGATCAGGCGAAGTTCGCCGAGCACCGGGGCGCCCACCGGACCAAGGAGGCGATCCTCTACAAGGCCAAGGATCTGGGGATTCCCCTGGACGCCAAGCACGTCTCCGTCGAGCGCCGGGGCGACCACATCTACATGAAGGCGGAGTACACCATCCCGGTCCGTTTCGTGGGTGGGTATACCTACGAGTGGCACTTCCTACACGACGTCGACCGACCGTTGTTCATCTTCTAGGAAGCCTACGCCTCGAGCGCCGAGGAACACCGATCGGCATCGCTTTCGGACAGGCACGCTCCCCCCTCCCACGTCGAGCGAGCTCGCCTACGGCAATCTGCGTGGCTTCTCCAGAACGGCGGATTCTTCGGATCCCCCCCGCAACCCCTCGGTCCCCTTCCCACCCCCGGGCACCCCGGCGCGAAGCGCTGTGCTCGGGGAAGGGGACGCCCCCTCCCCGCTTCGGGGGTTCGTGGTCGGACTTCTTCTCCGGGGTGCGAAGGGTCCTGGGTAGGCCGAGGCTCCGGTGAGCGCGGAGGCTTCTCGCCCGGGCGCGCTCCTCGCGGCGCTCGCGCTCTTCGCCCCCGGCTTCCTGCTCGGGGTGCACCTGGCCGGGCTGCTCTTCTTCCTCAATCCCCAGCTCCCCTTCGCGGTGCTGCCGGTGGCGCGCGCCGCCCTGGTGTACGGCGCGTTGCTCGGGACGGCCGGTACCCTGGTCGCCCTTCCCTTCGCCTTTCGCCGCCCGGGCCGGGCGGTCCGGTTCCTCCCCTGGGGCGTGACGGCGGCCCTCGCCCTCGCCGCCGTGCTCGATTCGGCCCACGCCTCCCACTACGCCTTCTACCTGCCGCCGGGCATCAATGAGCGGCTGATCAAGGCCGCCTTGTGGATGACCCTGGCGGCCCTGATCGCCTTCTACACCGCTCTGCTGCACGCCCTGCACCACCGGCGCTACGGCCGGCGCTCGCGCCTGGCCTTCTGGTTCCTGGCCCTGGTCTCCATCTATGTGATGCTGGAGCGGCGGGAGGCCTTCGCCCCGCGGCCGGAGAGCGCCCGGCCCACCGGCATCGAGGCCTCCCAGCGGCCGTTTCTGCTGGTGGTCGGGCTCGACAGCGCGACCCTCGACGCCCTGCTGCCCATGGCCGAAGAGGGGCGTCTGCCCTTCTTCGCCGCCCTCCTCAAGGAGGGGGCGTACGGACGGCTGAGCACCTTTGCCCCCGACCGCATCCCCAGTGTCTGGGCGACTCTGGCGACGGGCAAGTATCCGTACAAGAACGGGGTGATGGGCGCTCGGGCGTACCCGGCCGGGTTCATCGCGCCGGGGGCGAGTCTTCACCTCCTGCCGGCCGGCCTGGGCTTCGCGACCTGGGGCCTCTTCGGTGAGCCCGGGTGGCCGGAGGACGGCGGAACGGTCCGCCGCGTCCGCGCGCTCTGGGAGGTCTTGCCGAAGCTGGGAGTCTCGACCGGGGTGGTGGGCTGGCCGGCAGCCTCCGCCACCGCGCCCGGGCCGGAGTTCGTGTTCACCGATCGGTTCTTCGGCAGCAGCTTCCAGCCGGAGCAGGCCCGCCCTGAGCCGCTGGCCGAAAGGGCGTGGATCTTCCGCATCGGCGTGGGGGAGCTCGACCCGCGTTACCGCTCCCGTTTCGCCTCGACCACGCCTCCCGAGGTGCTTCGCGCTCTCGCCCTGGACGTCTGGCGGGAGAGCCTGACCCGGTTCCTGGACCAGCAGCCGCAGGCCCGCGCGATCTTTCTTCGCCTGCCGGGGCTGGCCGTGGCCTCGAAACGCTACTTCGGCGGCTACTCCGAGTACCGGTTCAGCGGTCACCACGCGCCGGCCTTCGAAAACGCCGCGGCGACTCTCGGCGCCTACTACGCGCAGCTCGACTCCATGCTCGCCGATCTCTGGAGCCAGATCGAGGGGCCCCGGCTCCTGGCGGTGGTCTCCGGCTCGGGGGTCGGCTCCTCGTCGGCCCTCGAGCGGGCGTGGCTCGCGGTGCGCGGGCGGCCGGCCGTCGGCGGCCGGTTGCGCGGCGCGCCCGACGGAGTGGTTCTCCTCCTCGGCGAGGGAATCCGGGGAGATACGCTGATCACCGGCGCCGACCTGGTCGACGTGGCGCCGACGCTCTTCTACGGGCTCGGTCTACCGGTGGCGCGCGACCTCGACGGCCGGGTCCTCACCGAGGCGTTCAGCCGGGAGTTCCTGAAGCAGCACCCCCTGACCTTCGTGCCCTCCTACGAGACCCTGGAGACCGAGGCGCCCGACGGCGTACCGGCCGCCCTCGGGGAGCCGTAGCCGGCGCCCCGCAGCCAGCCCCACGGCGCTCGCAACGCGACTGCGCGGTTCTGCCGCGCAGACTCCCAGCGAAGCTCCGCCTCAAACCGACGAGGAATCTGGAGTGTCTCCGGCTCCGCTCGGGAA
>CAZIIB010000645.1:0-2823 GCA_964539125.1 uncultured Thermoanaerobaculia bacterium
ACCGCGTGTGGGTCCAGCGGCGCCCCGGAGACGCGGCTCTCCCGGGTTCCGCCCATCGATCGCCCTCCTCTGCGCGAGAACCTGCCTGCCCGATCCCGGCTCCTCGTCGGTTCGAGGCAGAGCTCCACTGGGGCTACTCCTCGAATGTGTCGCGAGCTCAGCGGGCGGCAGGCACCCAAGAGTCTCCGGGTGTCGTCGAACCTTCGGCGGTTCCAACGCCCACCGCAGCTGAGCGCAGACGAATGCGCCGATCTTGGGCCCAGCTCATTCGCGGGATCTACGAGGTCGATCTCCTGGTCTGTCGCGAAGGCGGTGCCGAGATGAAGATTCTCGCATTCATTCTCGATCCCTCCGTGATCCGCAAGATCCTCCACCATCTCGACAAGAAGCGATCGCCTCCCGGGAGGGCGCCGCCGAACCAGAGCTCGACCGAGGTCTCGTAGGACAGCTCACACGGTGCATCGCTGTGAGCCTCGACAGTTCCCTTCTCTCACGCGCCGGGAGGATGGGCGAGGTGGGTGCGCGAGAGCCGTGAGAGGATCTCGACTCGCCAAGGAGACACCTACTGGGGTCGGCGCGTTGCCCGATCCTGGACCTCGGGCCTCACTCCCTCTGGAATCCCCGGGGTTCTCTTCGCCAGTCCCTCCGCCAGGCGCCTGCTCAAGCCGTGTTACTGTCGAGGCTGAAAAAAAGGAATTCCCTATCCCTTCCCGGTCTTGTCATCGCTGCAGCTTCTGCCCTGCGAGCCGTTTCGGGGCTTGGGGAGGGGCACGCGCTCGACATGCGTACGCTGGTGGTGTGGAGTGAGGCGGTGGCCGACGACCCCCACGAAGGTGCGCGAGAGTCCGCCTAGGCGGAACGGTTCGTTGAGCGACGAGCTCGAGGGCACGGAAGACCCGCCCCGCTCGAGCCGGGCGGTTCTCGGGTGGTGCCTTGCGGCGACGTCGCTGCTGGCACTGCCCTTTCTCGTGATCCGTTTTCCGCCGATCACGGATCTGCCACAGCAGGTGGCGCAGATCCGGCTCTTGGGGCAGGCTCTGGCATCCTCACACAGTCACTACGAGGTGGCGTGGTGGGCACCCAACCGCCTCTCCTACGCCCTTCTCGCCGTGGGTTGGGTGACCGCAGGTCCACAGTGGGCCGGGAGCATCGCCCTGGCCCTCATCGCGGCGCTTTGGGCCTGGTCGTTCCAGGCCGTGGCTCGGACGCGGCAGCGCAGTGTCGCGACCGCGCTCCTGGTGTGCGTTCTCTTCTACAATCACGGTTTCTATTACGGTTTTCTCAACTTCATTCTCGGAGTCCCGGTCTTCTTGCTGTGGTGGCACTGGAGCCTCCAGCCACCCGACTCACGACTTTGGCTGGAAGCGCTGCGCTTTCTGGGCGGCGCCACTCTCCTCTATGAAACGCATTTGCTGTGGTTGGTGGTGGGGCTTCTTTGGTTGCCGGTGGGCTGTTGGATGTCCGGGGCACGGATGCGCCAGTGGGTGGCCCGGGGCCTCGGTGCGGCGCCGCTTGCCCTGGCTGGAGGTGCCTGGTCCCATTGGCTGTCGACCACCAGGTTTGCGGCCCACACGGTCTGGGGACCGTTGCCCTGGCAACGGCTCCTGCCGGAATGGTGGGTACATGCAGCCTTCGGCGGGCTCCGCGGCCGGCTCGAGCCCATGCTGCTTGCCTGCCTCGTGCTGTGGACCCTGGCGGGCCTGGCGACGGCGACCCGAAAGGCGCGAGATGTCGACGTACCTCTGATCACGGCGGGAGCCCTCCTGCTCCTCCTGGCCGTGTTGTTGCCCGAACGGCAGATGCGTACGATCGAGCTCGGCAGTCGCTGGGTGCCGGCCGGGCTGGCGTTCGTGGTTCTCGCGCTGCCAGCACCCCGCCTGCAAGTGTCGCTGCGCCGAATTCTCGCGATCTTGATTCTGGCCTTGGCAGCGGTCTCTACGGCCATCGCGTGGCACACCGTGGAGCTCTCGGATCTGTGGGGGCTACGTGAGTCCCTCGCGGCGCTACCCAACGCGCCCCGACTCCTCGGGTTGAACTTCCTGCGCACGAGCGCTACCCGCCGCGGTGACCCGTACTACCACATGTTCGCCTGGTCGCAGGTGCTCCACGGCGGGAGCCTCAACTCGAGCTTCGCCCGGATGCCCACCTCGTTGGTCCTGGACCGACGCGAGCCGCCGCCATGGACACGGGATCTCGAGTACTTCTCGGGCGCCGTCCAGCGACGCGACTTCGACTGGTTCGACTACGTTCTGGTGAGCGGTGGCAAGCAGATCCAGGATGAGTTTGCGGCCATGCCCTGGTTGCAACCGGTGACCGAGGAGGGCCTCTGGCGACTCTACCGCGTGCGCCCTGTGGGCTAGAGCCCACTCCAGGCGCCTGGGATTCGCCACGGGGGTCTCCGGCGATCCGGGACTCTTCCGCTGTAGGATCGTGGCACAATCATGATCGGTCGTGACATCTCCCACTTCCGTGTCGTCGACGAGCTCGGTGCCGGCGGCATGGGCGTCGCGTACCGCGCTGTGGCTCTCCTCCTCGAAAGATCGGTGGCGCTCAAGGTCTTCTTGCCGGCTGCGGACGCCGCCGGCGCGGGTCGGCGCGAGGCCAAAGCGGCTTCGCCATTGAACCACCCCTGTATCGTCACTATCCACGAAATGGGGTGCGAAGGCACGCTCAACCACGCGGCGCTGGCCGGTGTCGAAGCCGCGGTTCGTTACCTGGCGTCGTGGGGCGAAGGGGACTCGCTGCGCGCTCGGGTCGTCTCCGCGATGGCGGCCGTCTCGGAGCACGAGCACGCCCTGGCCCGCGACTACGCCGAGCGCGTCG
>CAZIIB010000646.1:0-2823 GCA_964539125.1 uncultured Thermoanaerobaculia bacterium
CACGTCGACCTGCTCGACGAAGTCCGGCGCGTTGAGCAGGCGCACGTCCTCGGCGGTGTGGTCGTCGTCGAGGGTGGCCTTGACCGAGAGATAGGTGAGGCCTCCGGCTTCGGGCACGTGGACCCGCGCCTCCCACGGCGGGTGCTCGAGGCGCGCCACCTCGTCGGAGCCCACCTGGAAGACCACGGATTCGACCCGCCGCCCCTCGGGTACCACCACCCGGGCCTTGACGTCGACGTCGCCGTGGAGCGCGGCCCCGGTGGGAGGGTCGGTGATCCGCACCGCCAGAGCGCCCCGCGGCTGGTTGATCACCACCTCGTCGGATGCCACGACCTTGCCGGAGGCGTCGAGCCCCTCGGCGCGGACGACCTGCTCGGTGGGGAACCGGGCGAGGCGCAGCTCGGCCGAGTACGGCGCGCGGTTGTCGGTGAGCTGGGCTTCACCGTCCACCGAGAAGACGACCTTCTCGATCCGCTGGCCGGTGACCACGGCCTCGGCGCGCCAGGTGTTGAGCACCACGTCGCTGGCGGGCGGCACGAGCAGCAGGCTGTCCCTGCCCGCGATCTGCTTCGCAGCCAGGGCCTCTCCCAGGGCCGTGACCACCTCCTCCGGCACCGGGGGCCCCTCCACCTCCTGGGGGCCGGAGGGCGTCCGGAAGCCGGCGACCCGGTAGGCCGAGCGATGGCCGACCTCGTCGGTGACCCGGAAGCGGAGAAGGTAACTCTGGTCCGGCCGCAGAAGCTGGTCGAAGACCAGGGCAGCCGGCTTGCCCTCGGGGGGCGGGGGCAAGACGAAGCGCACCCGAAACTCGTCGAACACGGTCTTGCCCTGCTCGATCACACCCTCGACCACCAACCGCACCTCCCGATCGTCTCCACCCTTGGCCGAGGGCGCCGTCTCGAGCGCCGAGGCTCCGGGGAGCAGCAGGCTGAACCGCGAGACCAGGCGCTGGCCGCGCTGGTCCGGGAAGACCACGTGCACGGGTCCGGTCTCGAGGGGCGCGGGCCGTTCGGGCACGGGCCCCGAGAGCACGCCCTGGACCCAGGCGCCCAGGTCGGCGGGGGGCTGGAGGAACTGGAGGAAGTGGTCGGCGTCCGGCCGCTCCCGCCGGTAGCCGTGCAGACCCTCGATGCCGGTCGCCCGGTCCACGTCCCGCGCCTCCTTGCAGGCCTGGAGATCGAAGCGCCTGGCGTTGAACAAGCGACCGTTGCCCTCCTCCCACTGCTCCAGGTAGTACTCCATCTCCGAGACGTAGAGCGCGCGCTTGCCGTCGTACGGCACCCAGAGCTTCCAGGGGCTGCCCGCGCCCGGCTTGTAGACCACGATCTCGTCCCGGGCCTTGGGATCGGTCTCCGGCGGGTCCCACGACCAGATTTCGAGGGGCTCGAAGGTCTCGCCGCAGTCGACCACCTCCCGCTCGGTCGGCGCGCCGTGGAGGAACAGGAGCCGCGCGCGGACGTCACGCGGCGAAAGGAACTCCGAGCGCATCAGGACCCGGCGTCGCTCGATCGCCTGGGCGAGCTGTTCGGCGGTGACCGAGGGGAGGGAGGCCGCGGAGAGGAACGACTCGATGAAGGCGGCGCGGGAGGCCTCGTCCATCTCGGGAAGCGAGGTTCGCTCGTCCTCGCTCAGGAGCCAGGCGGGGCCGTCGAGGTAGAAGGCCCGCTGCGCTTCCGGCCAGAGGGAGGGCGGCTCGGACTGCGGCTCGGAGTGGGCGAGCCGCGGCGCGCCGAGCGCGAGGAGGGCGAGGGCGGCGAGGGCGGTGCGGTACGGGAAGCGCATGGGATCGCCATTGTGAACGCAAGTCGGGTGCCACACCAACTCGCCTCCGGCCGACACCCCTCGTCTCTTCGCGGCGGAGCCTCGACTCGGGAAGCCGTGGACCTCTCGAAGGCCCAGTCAGCGTGAGACGGAGATTCTGTTCTAGTACTATCACCGCCATGCCGAAACGGGTCAACGAGCCGATCGCGACGTGGGAGTCGGGCGACCAGGTGCAGGGCTTCGCCCTGCTCGCCAAGAAGGAGCTGCGCCAGGACCGAAACGGCAAGAACTACCTGGACATGGTGCTCGCCGACGCCTCCGGGAGCATCTCGGCCAAGGTCTGGTCGGACACCCCGGCACTGCACGGCGACTACGAGGCGCACGGCTTCGTGGCCTTCCGCGGCCTGGTCAAGAGCTACAAGGACCAGCTCCAGATCGCGGTCGAGGAGTGCCGGGCGGTCACCGACGAGGACCGGAAGTTCGGCTTCGACGAGACCCGCCTGATCCCGTCCACCCCCGAGGACATCGACGACCTCTGGGAGCGCCTCACCGCGATCTTCCCCGGCAAGATCGGCGACCCGATGCTCGCGCGCCTGGCGGAGGAGGGCCTCGAGGTCCACGGCGCCGCGCTGCGCGAGCACCCGGCCGCCAAGGCCATGCACCACGCCTACCTGGGCGGGCTGCTCGAGCACACCGTCTCCATGGCCGAGCTGGCGATCCCGGTGGCCGCCCACTATCCGGAGCTCGACCGCGACCTGCTCCTGGTGGGCGTCCTCTTCCACGACCTGGGCAAGGTCTTCGAGCTGGGCGCCATGCCGGCCAACGACTACACCCTCGCCGGCCACCTGGTGGGTCACGTGGTGATGGGCCGCGACCTGGTGCGCGAGCGCGTCGCCGCGATCCCGGACTTCCCCCAGGAGGTCGCCCTCCACCTCGAGCACCTGATCCTCTCCCACCAAGGCCGCCGCGAGTACGGCGCCCCGGTGGAGCCCATGACCCTCGAGGCCCTGGTGCTCCACTTCATCGACGACCTGGACTCGAAGATCAACCAGTTCCGCAACC
>CAZIIB010000647.1:0-2821 GCA_964539125.1 uncultured Thermoanaerobaculia bacterium
CGAGCCAGGGGGCGGCCCGCCGGTACCGGCGGGTCGTCCAGGCGGACGGGATCGTGCGGATCTCGACCCCGGGGTTCGTCCGCTCCAGGATCCGGAGGAGCCCCTCGGAGCATGCGCGAGCTCCCCAGTTGTCGTGATCGCGGGTGTCGTTGAGGAGCAGGATGCGGCTCATCGTTCTCTCACGATGCTCCATCGGCCCACCGGACGGACGGTCCCGGGGCCGGTCAGGTCGGTGAGCGCTGGGTTGACCACCTGGATCAGGAGGGGGTCCGATACGCTCCGCACCTTCGGCCCCGTGGTGTGGTCGCTGATCGCCTTCGCGCTCAGCGAGTACAGGCCCGGCGCCAGCCAGAGGGCCGGGAGCTCGACCGACAGCCGGAAGCTCCCGGGTCGGCTCAGGGCCTCGCCGGCCGGATCCTCGAGGCGATCGTAGACGATCAGGCGATCCTCCGCGTCTCGGAGGCTCAGCCGGAGGGAGACGCCGGCGAGCTCCCGGCGCACCGTGAGGCCGAGCTCGACGCGAAACGGCCGTCCCGCCTCGAGGCCCTGAGCTGGATTGGGATCCACTGAGCGGATCCGGAGCGCCAGGGCCTCGTCGGTCGACGGCTCCATGCCGCCGGCCTGCTCGAGCAGCTCTCCGTAGGCCTGGATCGTCGCCGCCGGTAGGCCGTCCGCGACGATCCGCCCCCCCTCGATCAGCAGACAGCGGTGGCACAGGCGACTGATGGCGGCCAGGTTGTGGCTGACGAAGAGCACCGTCCGGCCGCGCTGCGCCACCTCGTCCATCTTGCCGAGGCAGCGGCGCTGGAACGACGCATCGCCCACCGCCAGCACTTCGTCGACCAGGAGGATCTCGGGCTCCAGGTGGGCCGCCACCGCGAAGGCGAGCCGCAGATACATCCCGGAAGAGTAGTGCTTGACCTGGGTGTCGAGGAACCGCTCGACCTCGGCGAAGGCGACGATCTCGGCGAACCGGCGTTCGATCTCGGCCCGGCTCATACCGAGGATCGACCCGTTCAGGTAGACGTTCTCCCGGCCGGTCAGCTCGGGGTGGAACCCGGTGCCGATCTCCAGCAGGGAGGCGACCCGACCGTGGATCTCCGCGCGGCCCTCGGTCGGGTCCGTGATCCGGGACAGAATCTTGAGCAGGGTGGTCTTGCCGGCGCCGTTCCGTCCGATCACCCCCACGACCTCCCCCTCTTCGACCTCGAAGGTGATGTCGCGAACCGCCCAGATGTGCTCGTCGGAGACGACGGCCGCGTGTCCTCCGAACGCCGAGCGGAGTCTCCTGGCCGGCTGGAGCATGGCGTCGGAGAGCCGCTCGCGCAGGCTCCCGCGGGTCTTCCGCAGGGCGCCCAGCCGGTAGCGCTTCCCGAGGCCTTCGGCGCGGATCGCGAGCTCGCCCATCCTCACACGATGTCCGCGAAGGTCCGCTCGATCCGCCGGAAGTAGAGGGTGCCGGAGACCAGGAGCGCGCAAGCGGCCAGGCTCGAGACGGCGATCATCGGTCCCGGTGCGGTCCGGGTGCCCAGGAGGGCCCAGCGGAACCCCTCGACCACCCCGACCATCGGGTTGAGCGCGTACACGCTCCGCCACCTCGCCGCGAGGAGGCTGGAGGGGTAGGCGATCGGCGTGGCGAAGAGCCAGAGCTGGACCAGGAAGGGCACGGCGTAGCGAACGTCCCGGAACTGGACGTTGAGCGCCGCCAGCCAGAGTCCGGCCCCGAGGGCGGTGACCACCGCGAGCAGAAGGAGGGGCGCCAGCCAGACGAGATGGACGCTCCAAGCGAAGCTCCAGGTGGGATCGAAGACGTGAAACCAGGGGATCATGACCAGGACCAGCATGGCGAAGGCGATGGCGAAGTCGACCAGCCCGGCCAGCACGTTCGACAGGGGGAGGACGAGCCGGGGAAAGTAGATCTTGCGCACCAGGTTGCTGTTGCCCACGATGCGGTTCGAGGCCTGAGCGAGCCCAGTCGCGAAGAAGGTCCAGGGGACCAGGGCGGCGAAGCTGAACAAAGGGTAGGGGACGTCCTCGGACGGGATCCGGGCGAGCTTCCCGAAGAACAGGCTGAAGACCACCATGGTGAGAAACGGCTGCAGGATCGCCCAGGCGGCGCCCAGCACGGTCTGCTTGTAGCGGACCTTGATGTCGCGCCAGGTGAAGAAGTAGAGGAGCTCCCGGTACTGCCAGAGCTCGCCGAGCCCCGGGGAGAGCCAGCCCCGGCGAGGCTCGATGACGGTCACGGGGTGCTCAGTCCCTGGCGCGACGGCGTTCATCCCCTGGACTCGGAGTGTGGGCACCTCGATCGTCACGTCTCACTGCCGGCGTGCTCGACGCGTAGCGCGAGAACGTTCCGGAGTTTCGGAGCCGCCGTGGGCCGGGAAGTGGGCATCGTGTCCGCCATTCTACCGGGGGAGGTCGCCGGCCGGCCGCGCGTCGGAGGGCCGAGAGCGCCCGGCCGGGCGCACGGAGCCGCGGGAGCCGGCGCTCGCGCGCAGCACCCGAGAGAGGTCAACAGCCCTCCGCCCATCGGTCGGCCAGGTGTAGTCGAGGCCGCGGAGAGCCGTGACGATCGCCCCGGAGTCCGGGAAGCCGGGGCGCACCCAGTACTCGTGACTCTCGTGGACACTGGTGCCGAAAGCGGCCGCCAGGATATACCCGTGAGCGCGAGCGTACCGCTCGAGGACCGTCACAATCGCCGACCAGCTCCCGGGCGGCGGCGCCCGCCAGGTGTCCGCTGGGGCCAGAGGCGAGTGAATGGCGTGAACCACGATGACTTCTGGACGATATCGGTCCAAGTACTCCTCCGTGACTTCGC
>CAZIIB010000648.1:0-2811 GCA_964539125.1 uncultured Thermoanaerobaculia bacterium
AGGGGCAGCTCGGACAGGGGGGTCTCGGGCGCCTCGGCGGCCCCTTCGAGGAGCGTTCCGAGCCGGCGGAGAAGGCGCTCGACGGTGGTGGCGTCGAACAGGTCGCAGTTGTACTCGGCGCCGGCCGTCGCCTCCCCGGCTCCCGAGGCGTCCCCCGGCGGATGCAGGGACAGGTGCAGGGTCAGGTCGTACTTCGCCGTCCGGTTCTCCACCGGCAGCTCCCGGAGGGCGAGCCCCGGACCCAGGGCCGGCGGGCGGCGGTCCGCCCCGGCCAGGAACATGACCGAGAAGAACGGGGTGCGGGACAGGTCCCGCGCCGGGTGGAGGGCCTCGACCAGGCGCTCGAACGGCAGGTCCTGGTGGGCGTAAGCCTCGAGGGCGGTGGTCCGGACGCGGCCGAGGAGCTCCCGGAACGTCGGGTCGCCGGCCAGGTCGAAGCGCAGCACCAGAGTGTTGACGAAGAACCCGATCAGCCCCTCGAGCTCCGGCCGGCCGCGGTGGGCCACCGGCGTGCCCAGGGCCAGGTCGTCGCGGTCCGCGAGGCGTCCGAGGAGCGCCGCGGCGCCGGCGGCGAGGACCATGAACGAGGTGGTGCCCGAACGGTGCCCCAGGGCCTCGAGGCGGCGACCGAGCCCCGAGGCCAGGGCGACCGTCCGGTGGGCGCCCCGGGAAGTCTGGACCGGCGGGCGGGGCCGGTCGGCGGGCAGGTCGAGGGCGCCCTCCAGGCCCTCGAGCTTCCGGCGCCAGTAGTCGAGCTGCTCCTCCAGCACCTCGCCGGACAGGTGCCGGCGTTCCCAGAGGGTGAAGTCCCCGTACTGGCAGGGCAGCTCGGGCAGGGGCGACGGCCGGCCCTCGGCGAAGGCGCCGTAGAGGGCCCCGAGCTCCCGGGCCAGGATCTCCATGGAGACGCCGTCGGAAACGATGTGGTGGAGGGTCGCCAGGAGGTGGTGCTCGCCGCCCGAGAGGCGCACCAGGACGGCGCGGAGCAAGGGGCCGGCTTCGAGGTCGAAGGGGCGGCTGGCCTCCCGGGAGGCCAGGCGGGCGGCCTCGGAGGGCCGGGCCGCGGCGGCGAGGGCCGAGAGGTCGACCACCGGCAGCGCCACGGGCGCGGGCGGCGAGACGACCTGCACCGGCTCGGCGGCGCCCTCCTCCCCCGCCGACTCGGCGAAGGTGGTGCGCAGGCTCTCGTGACGGCGGACCAGCTCGCTCAGGGCCGCGGCCAGGGCCGCCGGTTCCAGGTCGCCCGCGCCCGGGCGTCCGCGCACCTCCCAGGCCGCGGGCAGGTTGTAGATCGGCGAGCCCGGCTCGTAGCGGTCGAGGAACCAGAGGCGCTGCTGCGCCAGGGAGAGGGGCACCCGGCCGGGGCGCGGCGCCGGGGTGACCGGCGGCAGGGGCGGCGCGGCCTCCAGCCCCGCCGCCTCCTCGATGCGGGCGGCGAGGCCGGCCACGGTCGGGGCGTCGAACAGGCTCGCCAGGGGGAGCTCGACGCCGAAGGCGTCCCGCACCCGGGCGATGACGCGGGCGGCGAGGAGGGAGTGGCCGCCGATGCGGAAGAAGTCGTCGTGGAGGCCCACGGACACGCCTCGCCCGGCCCCAGCCGTCTCCGCCCTCTCCGTCAGAACCTCGCCCCAGATTCCGGCCAGCACCTCCTGGACCGGCGTCCGGGGAGCCTCGGCCAGGCCCTCCCCCGCCCCGGCGGCCCGACCGAGATCCGGGCCGATCTCGGGCAGGGCTTTGCGGTCGACCTTGCCGTTGGGAGTCCGGGGCAGGGCCTCCAGGATCTGAAACGCGGCCGGCACCATGTAGGGGGCGAGCTTCGCGGCCACCCCCCGGCGCAGGGTCTCGATCTCCCGGGCCTCGTCCTCCCCCCGGATCGCCGTCTCTGGACGAGGCGGCTCGAGGGCCACGAAGGCTTCGAGGCGGCGATCCGACGCGGAGGCGCCCCGGGCCACCACCACCGCCTCGCGCACGCCCGGCTGCTCCCGGAGCGCGGCCTCGACCTCTCCCAGCTCGATGCGGAACCCCCGGAGCTTGACCTGGTGGTCCAGGCGGCCCAGGTACTCCAGCGTCCCGTCGCCCCGCCGGCGACAGAGGTCGCCGGTGCGGTAGATCCGCCCGCCCGGCGTCGCCCCGGCCGGCGATCGCGCGGCGAAGGGATCGGGAAGGAAGCGCTCGGCGGTGGCCGCCGGCCGACCCAGGTATCCGCGGGCCAGGCCCCTCCCCGCCAGCGCCAGATCCCCCGGCACTCCCAGGGGCACCGGCCGGAGCTCCCGATCCAGCAGGTACGCCCGGCTGCCCCGAACCGGCCGGCCGATCGCCGGCTCCCGCGGGTCCCCGGCCACGGCGGCGGCGCCGGTGGAGTAGGTCGTGTCCTCCGACGGGCCGTAGAGGTCGAAGAGGCGCACCGGGCCCGCCTGGCGGTGGATCTCCCGGGCCAGGTCGCCGGGCAGGGGCTCGCCCGCCAGGTTCACCGTGCGCACCGACGGCGGCAGGGCGCCCTGGCGCACCAGCTCGGCGGCGGCCGAGGGCACCGTGTTGAGCAGGCTCACCCGCCCCGCGGCGGGGAGCCGAGGCAGGTGGAGGGCGTCGTCGGCCAGGATCACCGTGCCCCCCAGGGCGAGGGTGACGAAGAGCTCGAAGACCGAGAGATCGAAGGTGATCGCGGGCGAAGCCAGCACGCCGGCCAGATCCTCCGGCGGGAAGACCTCCTCGGCCCAGCGCACCAGGGCCGAGGCGCTCCGGTGCTCGATGGCCACCGCCTTGGGGCGGCCGGTGGAGCCGGAGGTGTAGATCACGTAGGCCAGGTCGTCC
>CAZIIB010000649.1:0-2809 GCA_964539125.1 uncultured Thermoanaerobaculia bacterium
CTCGGAGTGCACGCGGATCGCGGTCATGGATCGCCGGGGTCGCCGATGGCTGCGCGGGGTTGAACGACGGAGGCGCCCCACCGCCGAGGCAACCGGGGCGCCGAAGTCCGGAAGTCTAGCAGACTCGCGGCCACCGGAGACGCTCGCCGGCGCTCGCCTCCGGCGCGGCGACGCCCTCGTGATATGCTGAGGAAGCATGACAAACGGCGCTCCGCTCCGTGGGTCCTCGCGATGGTGCGTCGGTCTGGCCCTGCTCGTGGTCGTCGTGGTCGTCGTGGTCGCCGCGCGGCCGTCGGGGGCCGGTCCTCCGCCCGGTCTGCCTGGACCGTTGGCCTCCCGGCTCGAGCCGCGCCCCTCGCCGATCGTCAACGGCGTCCTCTCGTGGCGCGATCCCGCGGTGGGGATTCTCGGCACCGGTCGCGGCATCTGCTCCGCGGTGCTGGTCGGCTGCCGGACGGTTCTGACCGCCGCCCACTGCGTCTGCCCGAACCTCGCGGCCGAAGCTTGCCTCGACGATCCCGAGCTCACCGACCCTGCGCGGTTCACCCTGTTCTTTCAGCACGCCGGCTTCTTCGGGGTCGCGCGGGTGGCCGTGCCGCCGGCCTTCGTCTTCGGAGAAGGCCACGACGTGGCCCTGCTGGAGCTCGACACCCCGGTGACCGGCATCCGCCCGGCCGGCATCGGAAGCCTCCCGGGCGAGGGCGCCGGATACGACGTCTCGTTCGTCGGCTTCGGAGAGAGCGGCGCCACGGCGGACGACCTGGGCCTCAAGCGCGTCGGCGCCGCCAGAACGGTCGCCTGTGACTCCGTCCCGGAAGCCACCCACATCTGCATCGAGTACGCCGAGCCGGTGGGCGAGCCCGGGGAGGACTCGAGCACCTGCTACGGGGACTCGGGAGGACCGATGTTCGCGGGCTCGCGCGAGAATCCGATCGCAGTCGGCGTGGCCTCGGGGCTGGTGGAGGTGGCCTGTCGCCCGCCCCAGCAGGCCTACTTCACCGAGCTCGCGGCGGACCTGGCCTGGATCTCCGCCGCCGGCGGGACGGACCTCGGCTCGGGCCCGTGCCCGGGCCTCCTCGCCGCGGGCGGGCCGGCGACTCAGATCCTCGAGGGCGAGGGGGACCTCGATCTCGCCCACCCGGAAAAGGACTTCACCTTCGAGGTGCCGGCTGGGACCCAGGAGCTGCGGGTCGCCGTCAACGGCGAGCTCGCGAAGGGCAACGTCGATCTCTACGTGCGGGCCGGGGCTCCGGCGGACCCGGGAGCGTTCGACTGCGCCGGCGAGCGATCGACGCCCTTCGAGCTGTGCCGGGTGGCCTCGCCCACTCCTGGGACCTGGCACGCGCTGGTGGCCCGCCGCGCCGGCTCCCTGCGCTTCCAGGTCACCACGACGCTGTTCGGGAGCGAGTCTCCTCCTCCACCGCCGCCGGGCGCGTGGCTGACCAGCCCCGAGCTCCCGGGCTTCCGCGCCAAGGCCCGGATCACACCGCCGGGCGGCGATCCCCTCTTCGGCGGGGCCGTCGGCGACTGCGTCAGCGAGAGCCTGTGCATCGAGGGCGCCCTGGCGGGGCGGCCGGAAGCGTTGGTGCGGGTCATCGGCCCCCGCCCCAACGGCTACCTGTGGGTCCAGATCAGCCGGTTCACCCCATCGGAGATCGAGCTCTGGATCGAGCAGCTCGCGAGCGGCGAGCTGCGCTACTACCGCCTCCCCGCCGCCGGTCGCGACGAGCCGGGGGTCTCCGGGCACCTGGACCGGGGGGCGTTCAGGCCGTAGGCAGTCTGGCGGGGAGCGAGCCTCCTTCCCGCGCCGACTCGGCGCGAGGGCGCGCGGGCCGCCGGTGGTAAACTCCGCGACCCGTATGGACCCCTCGACGCCGCAGAACCCGCTCCACGAGCGCTATGCGTCGCGCGAGATGGCGGCGATCTTCTCCGCGTCGCACCGCTTCGAGCTCTGGCGGCGCCTCTGGGTGGTCCTCGCCGAGTGCGAGGCCGAGCTGGGCCTGCCGATCTCGGCCGCCCAGCTCGAGGCCCTGCGCCGCGCCGCGCCCCGGATCGACCTCGAACGGGTCGCCGAGATCGAGCGCGCCACCCGCCACGACGTGGTCGCCCACCTGCGCCACTTCGCCGAGGAGGCGGGCGAGGCCGGCGGCCTCCTCCACCTCGGGGCGACCAGCGCCTTCATCACCGACAACACGGACGTGCTCCTGGTGCGCGAGGGCCTGGAGCTGCTCCGCGGACGCCTCGCCGCCACCCTCGGCGCACTGGCCGCCTTCGCCCGGCGCACCCGGGACCTGCCGACGCTCGCCTACACTCACTTCCAGCCCGCCCAGCTCACCACCGTCGGCAAACGGGCCTGCCTGTGGGCCCAGGACTTCCTCGACGACCTCGAGGAGGTGGAGCACCGGCTGGCGACCCTGCGCTGCCGGGGAGTCAAGGGGACGACCGGCACCCAGGCGAGCTTCCTCACCCTCTTCGACGGCGACGGCGAGAAGGTTCGGAAGCTGGACCAGCGGGTGGCCGAGCGCCTCGGGTTCGGGGCGAGCTGGCCGGTCACTGGCCAGACCTACCCGCGCAAGCAAGACAGCCGTCTGCTCCAGACCCTGGCCGGGATCGGCGAGAGCGCCCACAAGCTGGGCACCGACGTGCGGCTGCTCCAGGGAGTGGGCGAGCTGGGCGAGCCCTTCGACGACACCCAGGTGGGCTCGTCCGCCATGGCCTACAAGCGCAACCCGGTGCGCTCCGAGCGCATGTGCGGCCTCGCCCGCCGGCTGATCACCGACAGCCTGAACGGCCCCCTGAACAGCGCCAC
>CAZIIB010000650.1:0-2807 GCA_964539125.1 uncultured Thermoanaerobaculia bacterium
CGCGGACTCGGAAGAGGAGATCAAGAAGCGCCTGCAAGGCCTCGGGTACATCTCCGAGGGCTTCGCTGCGGAGCACGAGCAAGTATGAGCGGCATCGCCTTCGAGCACGCCTACGCCCCCGCCCACGCCGAGCGAGTGGGCTCGCGCTCGGCTGCGTGCCTTCTCCAGAACGGTCGATTCATCGGATCCCCCCCCCGCAACCCCTCGATCCCCTCCCCACCCCGAGGGGGGAAGGGGACGCCTCCTCCCGGGGCCCCGTGCATGATCTAACAGGAGCGTTTACCCCATCATGGCAACGGTCAACACCATCCTGCGCGGAGTCGTCTCCGCGGTGCTCACCCCCCTGCGCGGCCTGCCGGAGCTCGCCGGCCTGGCGATCCTCTCGCGGGTCGCCGCCGTCGGCATGCTCATGGTCTACAAGTACGCCTCGAACCAGGACGGCATCGCGGCGGTCAAGGCGAAGATCCACGCCTGCCTCTTCGAGATCCGCCTGTTCAACGACGACATCCGGGCGATGCTGCGCGCCCAGGGGGAGCTCCTCGGTCACAACCTGCGCTACATGCGCTTCGCCCTCGTCCCCATGGCGATCATGATCGTGCCCTACTTCCTCTTGATCGCCCAGCTCCAGTTCCGCTACGCCTATCGGACGCTGGCGCCCGGGCAGCCGGCGATCGTCCAGGCGACCCTGGGCGAGGGGTGGGAGGGCGACGTGCCCACCGAGGAGGCCGGCGGGATCGCCAAGCCGGTCGCTCACCTGGTGGCGCCCGACGGCGTCGAGGTCGAAACGCCTACCCTCTGGATCCCCTCCGAACGGCAGCTCGCCTGGCGCGTCGCCGGCAAGACGCCCGGCGACTACCGGCTCACCGTCGAGCTGGGCGACCAGAGGTACGACAAGTCGTTCCGGGTGGGGGCGGGCGAGGAACGCCTGGCGCTGATCTCTCCGTTGCGGGTCGACCGGAGCTTCTTCGAGCAGCTCGTCTACCCGGCCGAGCCGCCGCTGCCCGCCGGGCCGCTGGAGTCGATCTCGGTGGCCTACCCCTCGCACGACGTCTGGTTCTTCGGGTGGAACACCCACTGGCTGGTGGTCTTCTTCATCCTCTCGATCGCCTTCGCCTTCGCCCTCCGGAACCGCCTCGGTGTGAAGCTCTGACCGGACCACCCCCCTCACCTTCGATCCCTCTCCCACCCTCGGGCACCGCGCCCAGGGGGCGTGGTCGGGCGGGGGACGCCCCCTCCCGACAGCCTGGTCAGGCCTCGAAGAGGCCGAACTGTTCCTGGCGGGCGCGGCGCTCGTCCTCGCCGGGGGCCGCGGGGGGGGCGAAGACCGGGTTGCCGCCGGCGTCCGCGTAGTCGGCCGCGAACCGCGCCGCGGTCGCCCGGTCGAGCTCGGCGAGGCGGTCGTGGACGCTGCGGGCGATCTCCCAGCTCGCCACCGTCGAGCGCCGCGCGTCGACCAGGTCGGTCTCGATCCGTAGCGCCACCGACTTGGCGTCGGTGGCGCCGAGCGGCCCCGCGCCGGCGACCCGTTCCACCACCCGCGCGATCTTCTCCCGGTCGAAGGCCTCGCTCGGCCGCCCGCCCGCTTTCGAGACCCGGATCTCCACCGGCGCCAGGCGCTCGTGGGTGGTGAAGCGCCGGCCGCAGGCGGTGCACTCGCGCCGTCGGCGAATGCCGTCGGGGATCGGCCGCGAGTCGACCACCTTCGAGTCGCGACCACAGTAGGGGCATCTCATCGCTCGATCCTCGCGCGCAGGCTATCGGAGTTTCGCGACCGGGGCCAACACCCGCCGGGCGCGTGCCACGGCCGGGCGAGCTGAGATAAGGTCTTGCCCATCTTTTCCCGAAGCTCGAAAGGAGATCCTCATGGCCCTCTGGAGCGAGTTCAAGAAGTTCATCTTCCGCGGCAACCTGCTGGATCTGGCGATCGGCTTCACCGTCGGAGCCGCCTTCTCGACCATCGCCAAGTCGCTGGTGAGCGACGTCATCATGCCGCCGGTCGGGTGGCTCATCGGCCGGTCGGACTTCTCCGACCTCTTCTGGCTCCTGAGGGCCGGCCCCACCGCTCCACCCCCGTACGCCACCCTGGCCGACGCCCAGGCGGCCGGCGCGGTCACCATCAACTACGGCCTGTTCATCAACAGCGTCCTCGCCTTCCTGGTCGTCGCGATCGCCATGTTCGCGGTGATCAAGATGGCCAACCGCCTCGACCGCCAGCTCGAACGCGCCGCGGGCCACGCTCCGCCGGCCCCCGAGGAGCCCAGCGACAAGAAGTGCCCCTACTGCATCTCGACCATCCCGTACAAGGCGACCCGTTGCCCCCAGTGCACCTCGGAGCTGGCCGCGAAGGGCGCCGTCTGAGCGAGATCGGAGCGCCCGGCCTCTGGTAACCTCCCCGGGTCGCTCACCCGCGGCGAACCCCGGAGGATCCTGCCCATGAAGCCGTGCCGCACCCCGCGCGTCGTCCTGACCCTCGCCCTCCTGCTGCCTGCGGTGGCGCCCGCCGCTCCGGCTGACAGCCCCGGACCGGACCTCGCGGGCAGCCTCCACTGGCGCCTGATCGGTCCCTTCCGCGCCGGCCGCGTGCTGGCGGTCTCGGGGGTGCCGGGCGAGCCGGACCACTTCTACTTCGGGAGCGTCGACGGCGGTGTCTGGGAGAGCCACGACACCGGGCGCACCTGGCAGCCGATCTTCGACGACGTGCCCATCGGCTCGATCGGTGCCCTGGCGGTCGCCCCCTCGGAACCGCGGGTCCTCTACGTGGGAACCGGCGAGGCGGACATGCGCTCGGACATCGCCCAGGGCGACGG
>CAZIIB010000651.1:0-2806 GCA_964539125.1 uncultured Thermoanaerobaculia bacterium
TACGTCGCCACGAGTGGCGAGGTCACCTTCGAGCCGGGCGAGCTTCTCCACGAGGTCGACGTGCCGATCCTGGACGATGACGTCGCCGATCCGGGGGAGTCGTTCGTGCTCCACCTCACCTTGACGGGGGACGCGGCCCTCGTGCGACCGGACATCCACGCCTACATCGCCGACGACGACGGGGTGACCCTCGACCTGGCCCTGTGCCTCGACACTTCGGGCAGCATCAGCTACGCGAGCTCGGTGCTCCAGGCCGGCGGCACCGCAACCGCCGTCGAGGACTCGACGATCATCCCGCACAACGGGACCGTCCGACTGAGCGTGCTGCGCTTCGCCGACGGAGTCCAATACTCGATCCCGCCGGTGGTGATCGACCAGCACAACGCGGCCGATGTCGCCGCGCGCATCCGGACCCTCGTCGGCACCGGCGGCGGGACCAACACCGGCGCGTGCATCAGCCTTGCCGCCACCGTCATCTCCCAGGCCAGCCCGTTCAGCGCGAAGCAGGTCATCGACGTCTCGACGGACGGCTACCCGAACAACCCCTCCGACACCCTGTATCAGGCTAACCGTGCCGTGGACGAGGGGATCGACGCGATCAACGGCATCGGCGTGGGAATCGCCGAGGGCAGCTCGGGCGACAACTTCCTGAAGCAGATGGTTCGGCCCCAGCCGGAGGGCGGCACCGACGGCTTCGTGCTCCTCGCGAGCAACTTCGAGGAGTACGCGGCGACCATCGCCCAGAAGCTCCGCAAGGAAACGAACCCGAATCTCGCCGTCACCAAGACCGACGGCCTCGACGTCGCCGCGCCGGGCCAGCCCGTCGAGTACACCATCACCGTGACCAACAACGGCTCCGGCACCGTGACCGGCCTACGGGTCGACGATTCCCTGCCCGCGGCCCTGTTGGATCCGCTCTTCACTCCGTCCGTGGGCGCCTTCGATCCGGCGACCGGCCAGTGGAGCGGCCTGATGCTGGGCACCGGAAGCTCCGTGACCCTGCTCGTGGCGGGGACGATCGATCCGGCCGCCGCGGGCACGCTGGTCAACACCGTGACCGTGTTGCCTCCCGAGGGGATCACCGACGTCGACCTGGCCGACAACACGGCGAGCGACTCGACCGATCTCCTCGCCGAGGCCGACCTCGAGATCGCCAAGAGCCACGACGATCCGTTCACCGTGGGCACGCCCGGCTCTTACCGGCTGGACGTGACGAACCACGGCCCGTCGAGCGCGGCGGGTCCGATCGAAGTGGTCGACACCCTGCCCCCGGGCCTCGGGTTCGCCGGCGCCTCGGGCGACGGCTGGACCTGCACCGAGGCGGGTGGGACGGTGAGCTGCTCTCATCCCGACCTCTTGCCGGCGGGAGGCGTGCTGTCGGAGCTCACGGTGGAGGTGACGGTCGGAGCGGACGCCGTCCCCGAGGTCATCAACACGGCGGAGGTCTCCTCGCCCACCGAGGATCCCGAGACCGGCAACGACGTAGCGAACGACCCGACGACGGTGGAAGGCTCGGTCGGCGAGCCCGAGCTCACCGCCACCAAGGCCGATTCCCTGGCGGTGGACGCGGATGGCGACGGCGCGCCCTCGCCCGGAGACACCATCGGCTACGAGGTGGTGGTCACCAACACCGGTGGGGCCCCGGCCACGAACGTGGTCCTCACCGACCTGGTTCCCACCGAGACGACCCTCGTCCCGGGCTCGGTCACCACCACCCTCGGCTCGGTGGCGAGCGAGGAACCGGTGGCGGTGGACGTGGGGAGCCTCGGCCCCGGCGAGGCGGCCACGGTCACCTTCCAGGTGACGGTGGACCTGCCGGTGCCCGCGGGGGTCGACCGGATCACGAACCAGGGGACGGTGACCAGCGCCGAGCTGCCGGCGGTCCTGACCGACGACCCGGACCTGGGCGGCGACGCCGACCCGACGGTGACCATGATCACGGCCGCCCCGGAGCTGGTGGCGGAGAAGGTGGACTCCCTGGCGGTGGACGCGGACGGCGACGGCGTGCCCTCGCCGGGCGACACGATCGAGTACGCCGTGACGGTGCGCAACGTGGGCAACACCTCGGCGACCGACGTGGCCCTGGCCGACCCGGTGCCCGGCCACACGTCCCTCGTCGCCGGCTCGGTCACCACGACGGCCGGCGCGGTCGTGAGCGAAGATCCGGTCCAGGTGACGCTCGGCGAGCTCGCCGGCGGCGCCTCCGCCGAGGTCCGCTTCCGGGTGACCCTCGAGAACCCCATCGCGGCGGGCGTGCGCGAGATCTCGAACCAGGGCCTGGTGACCAGCGCCGAGCTCCCCGACGTGGTCACCGACGACCCGGCGGTGGACGGGCCGGCCGATCCCACGGTGACGGAGGTCTCCGCCGCGCCGGTGCTCCGGGTGGAGAAGGGCGCGAGCCTGTTCGAGGACTCCGGCGGCGACGGCGTCGCCTCGCCCGGGGACGTGCTCCTCTACCGGGTGACGGTGGCCAACGACGGCAACACCGCCGCCACCTCGGTGGTGCTCACCGACCCGCTGCCCGAGCACGCGACCCTGGAAGCGGGGACCGTGCAAGCCTCCCAGGGCACGGTCACCGGGGAGGACCAGGTCACCGTGGAGCTGGGCCAGGTCGACGCCGGCACCGAGGCCACGGTCACCTTCCGGGTGCGGCTCGACGACCCGTGGCCCCTCGACGTGCTCGAGGTCGCCAACCAGGCGGAGGTGGCGTGCGCCGAGCTCGCGGTAGTGCCCTCGGACGACCCGGCGACCGCCGCGGCGGGCGACCCGACCCGGACCGAGGTGTACATCACGCCGGAGGTCTCGG
>CAZIIB010000652.1:0-2799 GCA_964539125.1 uncultured Thermoanaerobaculia bacterium
GCTTGAGCTCTCAGCCCTGCTTCTCCTTCTCCTGCCTGATCTGGTCCAGCACCGTGGCGAACTGCTGCGGAAGCGCCCCGAGCACCCGCACGAAGCGGGAGATCGGGGACTGCACCAGGAACAACAACTTGGCGATCAGTTCTTCCCGGCTCGGCAAGTTCGCGATCTCGGCGATCTGCTCGGCCGCCACCTGCTGGCCGTTGAGCAGACCGCCCCGGAACTCGAGGAACGGCGCGGTCTTCTGGAACTCGGTGAGCACTTTGGCCAGGGCGACCGGCTCCTCGTCGCTGTAGACGATCGCGATCGGCCCGGTGAACTGCTCCTTGAGCTCGCCCAGGGCCTTGCCCTCGAGGGCGCGCAGCACCAGCGTGTTCTTCACCACCACGTAGCTGCCACCGGTCTCGCGGACCTTCTGGCGCAGCTCCGTCACCTGGGGGACGTCGATCCCCTGATAGCCGAGGATGAAGGCATGGGGCGCCGTGGCGATCCCCTGCTCGTACTCGGCGACCAACTCTTGCTTCCGGTTCCGGGTCAACGGCATGACTTCTCTCCTACGAGGTCTCGGCCACGGTCATCGAGCTGGTGTCGATGGCGACGCCGGGGCTCATGGTGGACGACACGGTGGCGCTCTTGACGTACTTGCCTTTGGCGGCGGCCGGCTTGGCCCGGAGGATCGCCGAGACCAGGGCGTCGGCGTTCGCCTTGAGCTGGTCGAGCTCGAAGGAGACCTTGCCCAGGGGTGCGTGGATGATGCCGGTCTTGTCGACGCGGAACTCCACCTTGCCTGCCTTGATGTCCTGCACCGCCTTGGCTACGTCCATGGTGACGGTGCCGGTCTTGGGGTTCGGCATCAGGCCCCGGGGACCGAGGACACGCCCCAGGCGCCCCACCACCCGCATCATGTCGGGGGTGGCCACGACCGCCTCGAACTCGAGCCAGCCACCCTCGATCTTCGCCGCGAGCTCCTCGCCGCCGACCACGTCGGCGCCGGCCTCCTCGGCCTCCTTGATCTTCTCGCCGCTGGCGAAGACGGCGACCCGCGCGGCGCGGCCGGTGCCGTGGGGCAGGACGATCGTGCCGCGGACCATCTGGTCGGCGTGCTTGGGATCGACGCCCAGCCGCATCGCGATCTCCACCGTCTCGTCGAACTTGGCGTAGGCGAGCTCCTTGACCTTGCCCAGGGCTTCATGGAGGGCGAGGGCTTCGCCCTCTCCGACCGTCTCGGCCGCGTTGCGGTACTTCTTGCCGTGTCTTGGCATGTTCGTGTCTCTCTCCGAGATCCTTCGACTCGCTTCGCTCGCTCAGGATGACTCCGTAGCGCCGGTCGGCGCTACGGAGTCACCTCGATCCCCAAGGAACGGGCCGTGCCGGCGATGATGCGCTTGGCGGCCTCGAGGTTCGCGGCGTTCAGGTCGGGCATCTTGGTCTTGGCGATCTCCTCGACCTGCGCGTCGGTCACCTTCCCGACCTTGTTCCGGTTGGGCTCACCCGAGCCCTTGTCGAGGCCGGCGGCCTGCTTGAGGAGGATCGCGGCGGGTGGCGTCTTGGTGATGAACGAGTAGCTGCGATCGGCGTAGACCGTGATCACCACCGGGATGATCGTGCCGGCCTGCTGCTGGGTCCGGGCGTTGAACGCCTTGCAGAAGTCCATGATGTTGACGCCCGCCTGCCCCAGGGCCGGACCGACCGGAGGAGCGGGCGTCGCCTGCCCCGCCGGGATCTGCAGCTTGATCTGGTTGATGACCTTCTTCGCCATGGTTGTGGTCGCCTCGTTCTCTCGTTTGCTTCGGTCCTACCGGGTCGAGCGCCTCACCTTCGAGATCCCTCGGCTCGCTCGCTGCGCTCCTGGCACCAAACCGCTCGGCGGCCGGGGCTTCGAGATCCCTCGGCTCGCTCGCTGCGCTCGCTCGCTCGGAATGCAGAAGCTGTGAGGGGTCTCACAGCTTCTGCACCTGGGCGAAGTCCAATTCGACCGGCGTCGCCCGGCCGAAGATCGTGACCATCACCTTCAGGGTGTTGCGGTCGAGGTTGACCTCCTCGACCACCCCCGTGAAATTGTTGAACGGCCCGTCGATGATCTTGACCGGCTCGCCCCTGTCGAAGACGTACTTCGGCTTGGGCTTCTCCTTCGCCGTCGTCACCTGCTCCAGGATCTGGTCCACCTCCTCCTGGGACAGGGGCGTCGGCTTCTTGCCGGTACCGACGAAGCCGGTGACCTTGGGCGTGTTCTTCACCACGTGCCACGCCGCGTCGGTCATCTCCATCTCGACCAGGATGTAGCCCGGGAAGAACTTGCGCTCGACCTCTCTCTTCTTGCCGTCCTTGTACTCGACGACGGTCTCCGTGGGGATCCGGATCTCCCCGAAGGACTCCCCCATCCCCATCGCCTCGGCACGCTGGCGCAGCGTCTCGCGCACCCGCTCCTCGAAGCCGGAGTACGTGTGCACGATGTACCACTTGCGCTCGGGCGCGTCCATGCTCTCGGCGGCCTCGGTCATGACGGCATGCGGAAGATGAGCTCGGTCGCCTTGACGATCACGATGTCCGACAGCCACAGGAAGATCGCGAAGACGAAGCTCGTGATGAGCACCACGACGGTGGTGTTCACGACCTCGTTGCGGCCGGGGAAGTAGCACTTGGTGATCTCCACCCGCACCTCGGTGAGAAAGGACTTGATCTTGTTCCACCACTGCATCGTCGAGACTCGCTCGCCCGCCGCCGCGAGGGCGGTCGGGCTGGAAAATTGGCAGGGCAGGAGGGATTCGAACCCCCAACCCACGGTTTTGGAGACCGTTGCTC
>CAZIIB010000653.1:0-2799 GCA_964539125.1 uncultured Thermoanaerobaculia bacterium
TCTCCCTTTCCCCGCGAGGGAGGGAGAGGGATCGAGGGTGAGGGGGGAGATCCGAAGGATTGGCGGCCCTCTCCCTTTCCCCGCGAGGGAGGGAGAGGGATCGAGGGTGAGGGGGGAGATCCGATGAACTCAGCGGTCTGGAGTAGCCGTTCCGATGAGTGCAGGCTCGATCGCTCGACGTGGGCGGGGGACCTCCTGCGCCCGAAGCCCGAAGCGCTCAAGACGCCTCGTCGATTTGAGGCGGCGCTTCACTAGGAGAAGAGCACCATGTCCGTCCACATCGAGCGCAAGCGCAACTTCTTCCTGGTCTTCGGCGCGCTGATCACCCTGACCTTCCTGACCGTCGTTGCGGCCTACTTCGACTTCGGGGAGTGGAACAACGTCATCGCCATGGGCATCGCGGTCACCAAGGCGAGCCTCGTGGTGGCGGTGTTCATGGGGGTGCGCCACTCGACCCCGCTGACCAAGCTGGTGGTGATCGGGGCGCTTCTGTGGCTGGCCTTCCTGCTGGTCCTGACGCTCTCCGACTACGGCACCCGAGGTCTTCTGGGGATCCCCGGGAAGTAGCGAGGAAGGGGGCGCGGCGCGCCGTGCACCGAAACCACACCCTGCTCGAGACCCTGCTCGAGCTCCAGACCCTGGACCGGGTGCCCCGCATGGGCTTCCTGCTCCGCGGGGTCTCCGACCCGGAGTCGGTCACCGAGCACACCTGGCACGTCGCCTTCCTGGTCTGGGCGCTGGCCGGCCGAGTGCCGGGCCTCGACGCGGCCCGCGCCGTGGAGATCGCCATGGTCCACGATCTCGCCGAGGTGCGCACCGGGGACTTGCCGCGGGTGGCGAACCGGTACTATGCCGACGGCGCCAAGGAGGCGGCCGAGCGGGAGGTGATCGAGGAGCTGCTCGGCCCGCTGGCCGAGCGGGCCGGCGAGCTCGCCGCCGAGTACCGGGCGGCCGAGAGCCTGGAGGCGCGCCTGGTCCGGGCCTGCGACAAGCTGCAGCTCATGATCAAGGTGGCGGCGTACGAGGGCTGGGGCGCCACCGGGCTCACGGAGTTCTGGGACAATCCCGTAAATTTTCCGGACTACGGGATCGAGGTCGTCCGGGAGCTCTTCGAGGAGCTCCGGGCGCTCCGCGAGAATTCATAGAATCTATGGAGCCGGCTCCAGATCCAGCTCCGGCCGGCGCCGGTCCGCGAGGAGGGCGGTTCCCATGATCGAGCTCAGCGACCTGCCGGCGGTCAACGCCTCGCTCAATGGCGCGGCCGCCGTGCTCCTGGTGGTGGGTTGGTTGCTGATCCGGCGCGGGCGCTGGAAGGCGCACCGGGCGGTGATGCTCTCGGCCTTCGGCTGCTCGATCCTCTTCTTGGCCAGCTACCTCGTGTACCACTTCCAGACCGGCGTGCACCGCTTTCCCGGGACGGGGACGGCGCGGACGGTCTACCTGACGATCCTGGGCACCCACACGGTACTGGCGGCGGTGGTGCCGTTCCTGGCGGTGATCACGCTGGTGCGGGGGCTGCGGAAGAAGTTCGGGAAGCACCGGGCGATCGCGCGGTGGACGTTGCCGATCTGGCTGTACGTGTCGGTGACGGGGGTCGTCGTGTACTGGATGCTCTACCGGGCGGGGTTCTAGGCCGGGGTCGGACTCCCGGTCGCCCGACCCCGCCTGAAGCGGCCGAGCTCCGCCTCGGCCGGGCGGTCCTCCCCCACGGCACCGAACGCTCCGGCCGGGCCGAGCTCCGCCTCGGCCGCAGCCTTCAACAACTGAACGTCATCGAGGCTTCGGGTATACTGTGTCTCCAAATACCTGCTCCAAGCCCACAAGGAGGCCTTCGATGAAGATTCGTCCTTCTCTGGCCGTCCTCGCTGCGAGCCTCGTCGTCCTGCTCGCGTCCGTCCCCGCCGTCGCCGAGGAGCTCGCCGCTCCCGGCGTTCCGACTGCCGCCACCGGGCCTCAGGAGCTCTGCTCCGTCCTTCCCGCGGCGCTCCCCATCCTGCCCGCGCCGGTACCCGTCTCGGGCTGTGGCTTCTGCAGCGGCGACGACTTCTGTCCGGAGTCGGGGGTGCGCTGCACGTGGGACGGCACCTGCGACCACGGACAGCCCCACTGCTGCAACTACACCTGCGAGTGCGACGACACCTGCACCTCCGTATCGCAGCTCGAAGAGGCTTGCAGCATCGAGGTGCCACTGTGTCCGCCCAAATGCCCCCGGACCCCCGTGTGCCAGGCCACCTACTGCGGTGACGAGGGCATCCGCTGCAACTTCAACGGCACCTGTGGTCCGGGCGGCTGCTGCAACTACGACTGCGGGCCGGACGCGAGCTGCATCCTGCCCGATCCGCTGCCGATCAACGCCTGCTGAGCACCGGGCGATTCGGCTGGACACGGGGCGCGCCGCTTCGGCGGCGGTGAGGGCCGGTGTCTGGATAGATCTCCGGGCAGAACCGGAGGTGGGTCCCGGCCCCCTTCGACCCCTACCCGCCCTCGTCCCTCTCGAGCTCTTCCTCGCCCAGCTCCTCCCGGATGTCCGCCACCAGCCGCCGCACCCGGCCGGCCCAGCCGGCGGCGGCCCGGCAGGCGCCGAGGTCCTCGCGGGCGACACCCGGCTCCGCCGCCTGCTCGGCGATCCGGTGGAGGTACCGGTGTCAACAGCACCCCTAATTCCCCCCCCCTTTCGGGAAGCTAAGAATCCCCCCCCTCCTGGGTTGCTCCAGCCCCCGCCGCCACCACCCCGAGAATCCGCTCGTCGCCGGCCCCGTAGAGGGCGGTCACCCGCCAGGGCCCGGCGAGATCGGCCTC
>CAZIIB010000654.1:0-2796 GCA_964539125.1 uncultured Thermoanaerobaculia bacterium
GCCTTCGCCGTCAAGTGGGAGCGCGTGGAGGTTCGGGACAGGAAAGGCAGGCTCCTCGACCATTACTGCCGGGAGGAGTCCAGAGTCCTTGCCTCGAGCGTCGAGAACATGCCCCCGGTCCTCGAGGATCGCCTCTTCCTGGTCAACGCTGCCGGTCTCCCCCAGTTCCGGGAGGTCTACGACCGGCTCATCGCCATGGGTTTCTACAATCTCAACCCACGGGTGATGAAGGAGCTCCAGCAGCCCGACGCCGGCGAGCTGCTCCATGCCGACGGCGCCAACCTCGCGAGCGTGGTCGCCCGGTTGAGGAAGGACCAGCCGGCGGCGATGAACCGCATTCAGGCCTACCTTTCGACGATCGTGCCCGAGCTCACGGAGGTCGACCGGGTGGCGCTGGGCCCCCGTGAGACCTTGCAGTTCTGGCAGAAGGTCAAGGGATCCGAGCACCCCTGGAAGTTCTTCGCGTCGAGCATGTCCGACGGCACCCTCCGGGCGCTCGGAGCCCTGATCGCCGTGGCCCAGCTCGCCGGTCGCAAGCAGCCGGTTCGCCTAGTTGGCATCAGGAGCCGGAGACGGCCCTCCATCCGGTGGCGGCCGGTGCCCTGATGGACGCCCTCCGCGAGGGGGCGAGCCGAACCCAGGTGCTCCTGACGACGCACAGCCCCGATCTGCTGGACCAGATCCAGATCGATCGGGATGGCCTGCTCGTCGTGATCTCCGAGGAGGGGACGACCAAGATCGCGCCAGCGGATGCCGCCAGTCTCGACGCGATCCGAAGCCACCTCTATCCGCCGGGTTCGCTCCTGCGCATGGATCAGCTCCAGCCCGACCGCGCCGACCTCCAAGAGCAGCTCGCGCTCGACCTGTTCGCGACGGACGTCGAGGTGGCGTGAGCGGTCTGCGAGTCGTCCCGATCGTGGAGGGGCACGGCGAGGTGGCGGCGGTCCGTCCTCTGCTCCATCGGACCTGGTACGAGCTTCTCGAAGGCGACGGCCTGGATGTTCTCCAGCCGATCCGGCAACCGCGCTTCAGTCTGGTCAAGCCGGAGGAGCTGTTCCGCGCCGTGCGGTTGGCCAAGCTCAAGCTGCACCAGGTCCGGAATACCACCGGCAGAGATGTCGGGCCGGTGAGCTGGTCCTTCTTCTCATCGACGCCGAAGTGGGCGCCCCGTGCGTCCTCGCTCCGCAACTCGTCCAGTGGGTCCACGAAGAAGAGCCCGAGGTGGACTTCGCCTGCGTGCTCGCCAACCCGGAGTACGAGGCGTGGTTCGTGTGCGCCGCGGAGTCCCTTTCCGAGCACCTCGAGCTGCCTCCGGGCGAGACGATCCCGACCGAGCCCGAGTCCACCGGCTCCAAGGAGGCCTGGATCGAGAGGCACTTCCGCGGCAGCTACAGCCCCACGGTCGACCAGCCAAGCATGACCGCCGCGATGGATCTCGCGCTCTGCCGCGAGCGGTGCCCCTCGTTCGACAAGCTGTGCCGGGAGCTGGAGGCGAGGTGCACCGCAGGCAGCTCCTGAGCCGCTGCGCCCTTCCACACCTTCCGCGAGTTCGGTAAACTTCGCCGACGTTCGAGGCCCGAAGTGCCCAGGGAGGTGGTTCGGGCGAATCACCCGGAAGGAGGACTGACGGTGGCTTTCGAGGTCTATCTGTACAACGTGCCCAAGGTTTCCGAGGACGGCAAGAAGGCGCTCCCCATCCCCGAGCACCAGACGCAGGAGTTCGACGACCTGGAGAAGGCGTCGAAGTTCGCGGCCGACAACAAGGACAAGTTCGACCGCGTGGTCCTGATGCGCCACGACGCCGAGGAGCAGAAGCTGGTCAAGCGCTACACCGAGGGCCGGCACGAGGACGCCGAAGAGATCGTCCGCCACTGACCCCGCCTCGGAGGGCTCGGGAGGCGACCTGCGGCGCGCGCGGTGGCCCTCCGCGCCTACCCGCCGCCGGCGCCGGCCATGGCGGTGCGCAGCAGCCAGATCACCCAGAAGGCGAGGACGGCGAAGCCGACCAGGGTGACCACGGACCACAGGACCGCCCGGCCGGTGGTGTAGTGGTAGCGGACGATCCAGAAGATACTCGCCGTGGCGAGGAGGGCGAAGAGGACGTAGAGGACGATCGAGAAGACCACGGCGCGGCGCCTCAGTCCCGCCCCAGAAGGCCGTGAAAGGTCCTCCCCTCGCCGGCCATGGTCACCAGGAGCGTGGCCGGCGCCAGGCGCTCGCCGTAGCGCTCGGCGTAGCCCTGGAGCTTCTCGACCACCGTCTCGATCCCCAGCCGGTCGGCGGCCTTCAAGATGCCGCCGCGGAACGGCGGGAAACCGAACCCGAAGATCACCCCGATGTCGATGTCGACGGGGTTCTCGATCACCCCGTCCTCGATGGTGCGGGCGACCTCGTTGAGCATCTGGAGCCAGCAGCGCTCCACGATCTCCTCGGCCGGCACCTCGCTCGCCTTCCAGCCCAGGAGCTCGTAGACCTTCGAGTCGGGGCGCTTCTCCTCGCCCGAGTAGTCGTAGAAGCCCTTGCCCGCCTTGCGGCCCTTGCGGCCGTCCTCGATCATCCGGGCGAGGACCGGCGGCGGCGCCACGCGATCCCCCAGGTAGGGCAGCATCACCTCGCCGGCGTGGTGGGCGATGTCGAGCCCCACCTCGTCCAGGAGCTCGAGGGGGCCCACCGGCCAGCCCCAGCCGCGGAGCGCCCGGTCGATCGCCTCGATCGAGGCTCCCTGGGTGAGGATCCACGCCGCCTCGTTGACGAACGGGCCGAGCACCCGACTGGTGAAAAAGCCCGGGCCGTCGT
>CAZIIB010000655.1:0-2794 GCA_964539125.1 uncultured Thermoanaerobaculia bacterium
AGACCTCGGGTGGGAGCTCGCGCGGGGGGCGGGTGCGCTCGGCACTGGTGGCGGCGGAGATCGCCGTCGCCCTGGTGGTGCTGATCTGCGCCGCGCTGATGATCCAGTCGTTCCGGAAGCTCGAGGGCGTGGACCCCGGCTTCCGGACCCGGGACCTCCTGACCTTCCGGCTCTTCCTGGCGCCGAACCAGTTCACCGGTTCGGCGCGTACGCGCCTGGTCGGCGACGTGCTCGCCGGGCTCCGCGCGCTGCCCTCGGTGGATGAGGCCGGTGCGGTCTCCCACCTTCCCCTGGGTCTGGTGGACACGGAGGGCGAGCTCGAGGTGGAGGGCCGGGCGGTGCGTCCCGAGGAGGGCAACCCGACCACGGGCTGGCGGATGGCGACCCCCGGCTACTTCGAGGCGATGAACATCCCGGTGCTCTCGGGCCGCGTGTTCACCGACACCGACGACTCCGCGGCCGCCGCGGTCGTGGTACTCGACCAGGACCTCGCCAAGCGCCTCTACCCGAACCAGGATCCCCTCGGACGACGCCTCGCCTTGCTGCGCTTCGACGGCTCCAAAGACTGGCGGACGGTGGTGGGGGTGGTGGGCCACGTGACCCAGCACGCCCTGGGAGAGGCGAGCGGCGATCAGCTCTACGTCCCGTACGCTCAGTACCCGTTCCCCCAGGCGTCCCTCGTTCTCCACACCTCGGTCGATCCGCTGGCCCTGTCGGCGGACGTCCGCCGGGTGGTGGGCGGCGTCGACCCCGACCTGCCGCTCCTGGGTCTCCAGGCGATGGAGGACTACGTCGCCGCCTCGATCTCGGACCAGAAGCTCAACGCCCTCCTGTTCGGAGGGTTCGCCGGAGTCGCCCTGATCCTGGCCCTGGCCGGGGTCTACGGGGTCATGGCGTACTCGGTGGCCCAGCGCACGCGCGAGTTCGGCCTGCGAGTCGCCCTCGGCGCCGGCCGCTCCGACGTGGGCTACCTGGTGCTGCGCAGGGCGTTGCTCCTGACGGCGGCCGGCCTCGGCCTGGGCCTCATCGCCGCGGTGGGCGTGGTGCGCTGGATCGAGAGCCTGCTCTTCGGGGTGAGCGGCACCGACGTGGCGATCTACCTGGGCGGTGGGGCGGCGCTCTGCCTGCTGACCCTGCTGGCGAGCTACGTCCCGGCCCTGCGCGCCACCCGGGTCGATCCGGCGATCGCCTTGCGGGCGGAGTGAAGAGGATGGCCGCCCGCAGCCGCGCGGGTACGGTTGTCACGGTTGAAATCGCGGACCGCACCCTTGCACCGTGGGCGCGCAGCGGGATCTCTGCGCCCGCACGACCCCGACCATCCCCGACCAGGAATGCCGATCGATGAGCCCGCAACCCCTTGACGCCTCCGCCCGGAGCCCGGCGCCGGACGCGGTCCACGACTTGATCGGCCTCGGCTTCGGCCCGGCGAACCTGTCCCTGGCCATCGCCCTCGAGGAGGAGGCGGATAGCCCGGGCGGCACCGACCTCTCCCGCCTCTTCCTCGAGGCACGCCCGGAGCACTGCTGGCATCCGGACATGCTGCTCGAGAACTCGCTGATCCAGATCACGGTGCTCAAGGACCTGGTGATGGTCCGCAACCCCCGAAGCCGGTTCACCTTCCTCAATTACCTCAAGGAGGAGGGGCGCCTGTTCGAGTTCCTCAACCTGCGCGACCTCTTTCCTTCGCGGGTCGAGTTCAACGACTACCTGGGCTGGGTGGCGGGCCACCTCGGCGTGCGGGCGCGCTACGGCCGGCGGGCGAAGACGATCCGGCCGGTCCTCGGCCCCGACGGCGAGGTGGCGACCCTCGAGGTGGTGGCGCGCGACGAGGCGACGGGGGAGGAGGAGCGGTACCGGGCGCGCAACGTGGTGGTGGCCACCGGCGGCCGCCCGTGGGCACCCCCGGGGATCGAGCCGCCGGAGGGCCCCCTGGGGGAGCGGGTGATCCACTCGCACTACTTCATGAGCCGGATCGAGGAGCAGTTCCCCGACCGCCGGGCGCCTCATCGCTTCGTCGTCGTGGGGTCCGGCCAGAGCGGCGCGGAGCTCTTCCACTGCCTGCTCGACCGGTACCCGAACGCCGACGTCACGGCGACGGTGCGCCGGTACGGGTACAAGCCGGTCGACGAGAGCGACTTCACCAACGAGGTGTTCTTCCCGGAGATGGTGGACTTCTTTTACGACCTGCCCGAGGACAAGCGCTCCGAGGTGCTCGACTCCTTCCGGGAGGTCAACTACTCGGTGGTGGATCACCCCTTGATCCGCAAGATCTACCGCAGGCTCTACGAGGAGCGCCTGGCGGGCAAGCACCGGGCCCGGGTGCTGCCCTACCAGAAGCTGCTGGCCCTCGAGGTCCGGGGCGAGACGCTGGTGCCGCGCTTCGCGCACCTGATCGAGGGAAGCGAGCGGGAGATCCCGTGCGACGGGCTGATCCTGGCCACCGGCTACCGCTGGGACAAGGAGCACCCCCTCCTCGACGAGCTCGCGCCCTACTTCGAGACCGACGCGCGGGGCGGCTACCGGGTGCTGAGGGACTACCGCCTGGCGCCGAAGCCGGAGCTCCGGGCCGGCGTCTACCTCCAGGGCTACTGCGAGGAGAGCCACGGGATCAGCGAGACCGTGCTCTCGCTCCTGCCGGTCCGCGCCCAGGACATCCTGGACTCCCTCCTGGAAGCACACGCCGGGCGCCGAGCCGCCGTTCCCCTGGCGACCGGGGCGTGACGGGTGGGCTGACGGGAGTGGTGCGGCTGGGAGGACTCGAACCCCCGACCAAGGGTTTAGGAAACCCCTGCTC
>CAZIIB010000656.1:0-2793 GCA_964539125.1 uncultured Thermoanaerobaculia bacterium
AGGTCTCCCTTCATCGGCCTCTCGAGGAAGTAGGGGATGGTGGGCCGGGCGCCGTCTCCCGGGGTGACGTCGAAGGCCCAGGTGGCGAGGCCGCCGGCGGCGAGCGGTCCGGACGGCGCGGCGATCGGCTGGCCGTCATCGCCTTCGGCCGGGCTCACCTTCCAGGGCGAGGCGCCGGTCAGCTCGACTGAACCCACCTCGACCGGCGCCGCAGCGCCGCCCGCCGACGACGAGTCCCACACCTGGGCCTCGACCCGCAGGCTCTCCCCCGGCGCCACCTCGTCGCGCTCGGCCCAGGCGTCGAGGGCCACCCCGGCGGCGGCCGCCAGGGCGCGCTCGGCGACCCCGATCTTCTCGTCGATCAGGTCGGCCGCCGCGCCTCCCTGGGCCCCGGCCGCCTTCCGGGCGGCGCGCAGGTGGCCCAGGATCTCGGCCAGGTCGCCGGCCACCGAGGGCAGGGTCTCCGCGGTCAGCCGCGCCCGGGCCTGCTCGGCGAGCGTGCGGGCGGCGGCGAGCTCGCTCGAGGCGGTCCGCCGGGCGTTCCCCTCCGGCAGGAGGGCGGCGATCGCCTCCAGGCGGGTGTCGACGCCGGCGAACAGGTCGGCCGAGCCGGCGCCGCCCGGCCCCGCCTCCCAGCGGTAGCGCCCGTGGTGCTCACCCAACGGCTGGACGCGCCCCATGTCCTGGGAGCGATGCTGGCTCCGGGCGGCCATGGCGAGCTGGAAGAAGCTCTTGCCCGACAGCGGCTCGAGGCGCCCCAGGTCGGTCTCGAGGGTAGTCGAGTCCCGATCGAACCAGGTGGCGCGGAAGAGGGACTCGGGGGTCCAGGGGGCGAGGCCCTGGGCGGCGAGATCCGGGAAGGCACCCGCCTCGCCCGCCTTCTCGAAGGCCTCGTGCGCCACCGTGCCCGCGGCCTGGTGCTGTCCGTGGCCGGCCCGCGTGTCGGCCGGGAAGACCGAGACGATCACCTGCGGCCGGAAGCGCCGGATCACCCGCACGGTGTCGGTGAGCAGGACGTCCTCGGGCCACTTGCCGAAGGTCTCGTCGAGGGAGCGCGTGAAGCCGAAGTCGTAGGCCCGGGTGAAGTACTGGCGGCCGCCGTCGATCTCGCGGGCGGCCAGGAGCTCACGCGAGCGCAGCAGACCCAGGGTGACCCCGAGCTCGGTGCCGATGAGGTTCTGGCCGCCCTCGCCCCGCGACATGGAGAGGTACGCGGCCTCGCCGCCCTGGCCGCGGCTCACCAGCACCAGGGCCGAGGTGTCCTCGTCGTCCGGATGGGCGCCGATGACCAGCAGTCGCCGGTGCTGGGTGAGCTTCGCCAGGGCGCGCTCGACCACCGGTAGGCCGCCGGTGGTGGCGGGAGCCAGGGGCGAGAGCCCGAGATCGGGCTGGAAGGCGGGGCCGGGCCCGGTGCCGGCCAGGATCGGGACGGTCGCGGCCAGCAGCAGGGACACGAGAGCGCCGAGGAGGAGACGGGAGAGTCGGGCCTGGGTCATGAGAACGCCTCGGTTGGAAAGGGGTGCGTGCGGGTGGTGCGAGCCCCCAGCTTAGCGCAACGGCGGGAATTCTGGACGCCGCATCGCGGTATCGTTGACATACCATGGCGACCGACGTAGCCACCCCAAGCCCCCCTGCAACCGACCGGCTCGAGACGACCCGGGAAGCTCTCGAAACCCTGGAGGCCTACCGCACTTGGGGCTATCTCCAGGCCGACCTCGATCCCCTCGGGCGGCTCCGGCCGGCCGGACATCCGGCGCTTTCCGACAGTGGCCCCGGCGTGGCCGAGGCGCGCCGGGTCTACAGCGGCACGCTGGCTGTCGAGACCGCCCACATGCCGGACCCGAAGCGCCGCCGCTGGATCTACGAGCGGATGGAGAGCGACCCGCCGGCTCCCGACCGCGAGCGGATCCTCCGCGGGCTGGTCCGGGCAGAGACCTTCGAGCAAGTCCTCCAAGCGCGCTACCTGGGCACCAAGCGGTTCTCCATCGAGGGCGTCACCGCTCTCGTCCCCATGCTCCACGAGTGCCTGGAGACGGCGGCCGAGCACGAGGCCGAGCAGGCGGTTCTCGCCATGAGCCATCGCGGGCGCCTGTCGGTGATGCTCAACGTCGTCGGCCGGCCGGCGGCCGACCTGTTCGCCGGCTTCGAGGACGTGGACCCGCGGAGCGTCCTGGGGGGCGGCGACGTCAAGTACCACCTGGGGGCGACGGGCCGGTTCGAGGCGGCCAACGGACGCACTCTCCGCCTCCACCTGGCCTCGAACCCGAGCCACCTCGAGGCGGTCGACCCGGTGGTCAACGGCCGGGTGTGGGCCAAGCAGCAGCGGCTCCGGGTCGAGACGGCCGACGAGACGAGCGGTTGGCGCCGGGTGGTACCGATCCTCATGCACGGCGACGCCGCCTTCGCCGGCCAGGGCGTCCTCGCCGAGACCCTGAACTTCGCCGACCTGGCCGGCTACTCGGTGGGCGGCATGGTCCACGTGGTGGTGAACAACCTGATCGGATTCACCGCCGAGCCGGAGGCCCTGTGGTCCTGGCGCTTCACCACCGAGGTCGCGAAGCGCCTGCCGATCCCCATTTTCCACGTCAACGGCGAGGATCCGGAGGCGGTGGTGCGCGTGGCGCGGATCGCCGTCGACTACCGCTACGAGTTCGGCTCCGACGTGGTGGTCGACCTGATCGGCTATCGGCGCCACGGTCACAGCGAGGTCGACGATCCGTCGATCACCCAGCCGGTGCTCTACAAGAAGATCGACGAGCATCCGCGCTTGTGGCAGATCTACGCCGAGGACTC
>CAZIIB010000657.1:0-2791 GCA_964539125.1 uncultured Thermoanaerobaculia bacterium
TTCAGCTCTGCCAACATATCCTCGGGCAACCGGATCGAAATTGACTTGAGAGAGGGTTTAAGTTTCGGAAATGAGGCTCTCTTGAATTTGCTGGGGTCAAAATAATCGAGAGGGGAATGAGTAGCCCAAAATTCTCGTTCTTCATCTTCATTTTTAAATTTCGGGATTTTTTTATCCATTTTTTTCATAAAACTTCCTTTCCCTCCGACTCATATCTCTTGCAGAAATGATTCTTATTAGTTTATCTTGTTTTGTAAATATTACCGAAAGATGCCGATTTGCATCAGTTTTGCCAAATGCAGCCCAAAGCTTCTCTAAAAATGAATGTTTTGGGTCACCTAAAATAATCAATGGTTCGTTAAAAAAAATCTGTTCACACTCCCAGTTTTCAACGTTATGTTTGTCCAGGTTTTTATTAATATTACCTTTATCCCATTGAAATCCAGTGAACTGATCAAATTCATGTTTCATGATAAATAATGTATATGACAAAAATATACATGTCAAGGGTATTTCTGAGATTTAAATTGAGTTGAAAATTAGAATTTTAGGTTCTCCTCCCGATTAGTGGGAGAAAGCCTGGTAAATTTTCAGCGTAAAGTATCGTAGATCGTGGAACCCATAAGCTTTACGCTTGATGACTTTTATTTTGTTATTGACCCCTTCAAGTTTTCCGTTGTGAATGGGGTAGTCGCAGTGGTTCAAGATCCCGTACCGATATCGTTGCAAAGTTTTGACAAAGGTTGTTAGAGATTGATTCTTCAACGAGCCGGCCAACTCGCACCACTGATCCAAGGCCTTTGCAGCCCAGGTCCGGGATCGATAGGTCCAGATGTGTTTGAGCTTTTCCTTGAGGATCAGTACCGTATTGATGACCTCATTGAGTTCAAGCAGATGCTGTAATTGTTGCCGCTCGCTTAAGCGACGCAGGTTGCTGCGGTTTTTAAGCAGCAGGTACTTCGCCCCTTTGTAAACGGCTTTATCCTCTTTACTGGCTTTGCGATATTCGCTGTTGCGGACCTTGTCGATGACGCGGTTAAAGTTGGCTACGACATGGAACAGATCGAATACGATCTTGGCATTCGGCAGTTTTTTTTTAACGGCCTTAATGAACGGATCCCACATATCCATCACCACCGCATCGATGGATTTACGTTGCCGGGGCTTGAGTTGATTGAAAAACCGCTTCAAGGTTTTGGCCTTGCGATGCTTTCCGACAAACAGCACGCGCCCGCTGACATAATCGAGGACCACGGTCAGGTAGCTGTGGCCCTTGCGGATGGAGATCTCGTCGACAGCCAAAAGATGCAGCCCATCGAGGTCGGGCTGACCGTATTCTTGCTCTAGAAAATGCTTGTCGATGGCTTTGACCGTCTTCCAGTCCAGAGCCAGATGACGGGTGACATCGGTGACGGTCATCAGCCGGCACAACTGGTAAATGTAATGGGCCAGCCGGGTGGTTACCCGCAGATAGGGGTGAAACAGCTCTAAATCTTCGACGCTGACACGTTGACAATGCGAACAGAACACTTTGCGATAGTGACATTTGATCCAGACCGGCGTGGCGGCCAAGTTCAAATCCCGGACCCTGCGCTCGGTCCAGCTGTGTACCCCGGAGGCCCTGTGCCCACAGCAGTGACAGATCGGTTGAAAGCGCTTGTCGGGCTGTATCCGGATTTGTGCCTCGCAAGCGTCTTCCGAAACGGTTTGGTCGACAATTTTGATTCGACGAAAAGGGAAATAGGGTGCTATAGTGGGCACGGACATCGCAGGCCTCCTTCGGATAGAGTTTATCTTGCCAGTTAAACCCTATATCCTCTGGAGATACCGGATGTCCATTCTGTTTTGATCGATGACCCACTGGTTTACCCTGTTTGCCTACAACTAAATTGGAGATGATCCAAATTCTCATAACAATTAGACAGACAGGAGGTTTTAAAAATGGATGACGTGGCACGTTTTACCCAGTTTTGTAAACTTCGTAGTGAAATCCGTGGCTCGGGAAAATATCTGATTGTGGGCATAGATATCGCAAAAGACAAGCATCATGCCTTTTTCGGCACCCCCAATGGAAAAGCGTTATGGCGACGTCTTATTTTTACCAACGACATCGTTGGTTATAACCGTCTTTTGGAACAGGTTAACACACTCACGCATCAACACCAGCTTCAGCAGGTGGTCTTCGGCCTTGAGCCCACCAGCAATTACCACAAACCCCTAGCCCACTGGTTGACTCAGAAAAACTATTTGGTCGTGCTGGTAGCCGGCAAGGCAGTCAAGGACAACCGGGAATTGCTCGACGGCCGCTGGGATAAGAATGATAACAAAGACAGCGCCAATGTGGCCGATCTTATCGGTCAGGGCAAGTGCCTGTTCTACGAAAACCCTGAAGGCGATATCATTTCTCTGCGCAATCTTCTATCTGTTCGCAAACAGCTTAAAAAGGAAGAACACCGGCAGCGAATGCGGATCAGAAATGGACTGCTGGCAAAGTACTTTCCGGAAATGGAGCGCCATTGGGGAAGCTGCATTGAGGAGAATCTTGCCATCATCCGGTGGTATCTGGACCCGCGAAAGATTTCTGGAACAGACTTCAACCTTTTTGTTCAACATGTCACCACAACCGACAGAGGGGTTCGCCAGGTAAACCGGTTAAGAAAGATATATAGTGCCGCAAAAAATTCGGTCGGTCTTCCGGTAAACGCCGCCGCCTTTTATGAAGCCAAAATGCTGGTCGAACGTTTTAAATCCGTCAGGCAAGAAAGTCTGCGGACCATGGAACAGATAGAGA
>CAZIIB010000658.1:0-2788 GCA_964539125.1 uncultured Thermoanaerobaculia bacterium
AAGACCTCTACGACGACGAGATCGCCTCCTTCGACGCCCGCTTCGGTGAGCTCCTGGCGGGGCTCGAGCGCCGGGGCCTCCTCGACGACACCCTGGTGGCGGTGGTGGCCGATCACGGCGAGGAGTTCCTCGAGCACGGCGACGTCAAGCACTGCCACACGGTCTACGACACCGAGATCCAGACCCCAATGGTGCTCCACCTGCCCGGCGTCCGCGGGGGCCGCAGCTTCGACGCCCAGGTCGAAAACCTGGACCTGGTTCCCACCCTTCTCGACTACCTGGGCCCTGGGCCTCCGGCAACCGCTGCGCCGCGCCTCGACGGCACCAGCTTGCGACCCCTGATCGAGGACGGTGAGCCGGTTCATCCGGTCGTCTTCTCCGCCTGGGGGTCGCTACGGGCCGCCAAGGCGGGCCGCTTCAAGCTGATCTACGACCTGTCCAGTCGCAAGGCGGCCCTCTACGACCTCGCCGCCGACCCGGGCGAGACCCGCGACGTCTCGGCGGAGCATCCCCGGGAGGTCGATCGCCTCGAGCACGCCCTGTCCCGCCGGATCCGCGAGGTGGAGGGTTCCGCCGACGAGAAGGAGGCCCTGCGCCGCGGCCGGGATGCGGCCCGGCGTCTGACGGCGCTGGGCTACGTGAAGTAACCGGCCGAGGCGGTCCACCCGAGACCGCCAGGCGGCTACTCGAGCCGCGCCAGGTCCCACAGCTCGGCGCGGCCATCGACCAGGTGCGGCGGGCCCCAGGCGGCGCGCAGCTCCCTGTCGAGATCGCGAGCCGGACCGGTCATCCAGGGGCCCTCCCTGCGCCCTCGCCGGGGTCTTCCGAGGGGGGCGCGCCCCGCGGCCTCGCGCTTCAGGTTCGGACGATCGAAGACCAGGACCACGAAGCGCGCGCCGCTCCTCCGAAGAGCCTCCGGCCCGCTGAAGCACAGGGTGCGCAGCGCGAGCCCCGGCCTTTCGAGCCACTCGAAGCCGTAGCCCAGGATCACTGGGCGCCGGTACTGGCGGGCCAGAGGCTCCACTCCAATGGCGGTGGCTGGGCTGGCGGGGACCTCCGCCACGGCGCGCTCACCCGGCTGCAGCGCGAGCGCCCGGTAGACCGCAGGCAGCTGACCCAGGCCGAGGCGGGCAGCCGGGTAGTAGAAGGCCACCGACGAGACGCCGCCGGCGAACGGTCCGAGGCGGAGCCAGGGGTCGGCGAGGTAGGGCGAGGTCGCCATCAGGGCCGCGAGCAGGGCCACTGCGCCGGTGGAGGCCGTCCACCGGCCGGCCCGGCCCGGAAGACGGCGCAGCGCGCCGAGACCGCCCACGACCCAGAGCAGGACGACCGGCAGCCCGACCAGGACGTAACGGTTCAGGACGATGGGATTGCCCACCGCGTACGGACGGACGACGAGGACGATCGCCAGCCACTGGGTGGCGACCAGGGCGCTACCGTAGAGGGCGAGCTCCGGCCGTCGGCGCCAGACGGCCACCAGGCCCGCGGCCGCCAGTCCCCAGAACAGGATCACCACCGGAAGGGGCCGAGAGCCCGCCTGCGCCTGCAGCACCCGCCAGAGCTCTCGGAGGCTCGGGGAGCCCTGGTCGAGCTTCATCTCGACGATCCGGGAGAACGACCGCCACAACGGAACCATCCAGGCCGCGATCGACAGGCCGAGGAGAGCCGCCAGCACGAGGAGGTGCGAGAGGCGACGCGGTCCGGGCCCGAAGCCCCGAAGCCGGTTCCAGGCGAGCTCGAAGACCCCGAAGGCGAGGGGCGCGGCGATGAACGGCAGGCAGCCCGGGTGGAGCCAGATCGCCAGGGCGCCCGAGAGGAGATAGGAAGCCGCGGCCCCGGTGCCGCCGCGGTGCCACCAGAGCCAGAAGGCGAAGGCGGCGACGGAGCCGAGGACCGCGACCAGGATGTACGGCCGGGCGATCCGGCTGTAGTAGATCAAGGACGGCGAGATCGCCAGGAGCCACGCCAGACAGAGCGACCCGGGCCTTCCGACCCAGCGCTGGGCGAGCAGAGGCAGAAGGACCAGCGTCGCGAGGCCGGCGATCACCGCGGGCGAGCGCATGAGGACCTCGGTCACGGGGACGCCGGCGACCAGGAGCAGATGGACGAGCGCGGCCAGGGGGATGCAGGGGTCCGCCTGGCGGAAGGCGAAGACATCCCTCCATGCCGGCAGGGCCGCCCGGTAGATGAGGTGGATCTCGTCGCCGATCAGCACCTGGCCGGAGAGACCCCAGAGCCGCAGGGCGCCGCCGAGGACCACCGGAGGCACCAGCCAGGCGAGGGTCCGCGCCCGGCCGGAGACCGTGTCCCGTTTCGCATTTCCGATCTTCATCGCGTCATGGTCCGTGAGATCAGGATTGCCTTCGGCCCGCGCTCCGCCCGCACGCGGCCGCGCCGGGCCGAGCGAGCTACTCGAGCCGCGCCAGGTCCCACAGCTCGGCGCGGCCATCGACCAGGTGCGGCGGGCCCCAGGCGGAGCGGAGGATCCCGTCGAGCTTGCGCGCCGGATACGTGACCCGCCGTCGCGGCGGGGCGCCTCCCAGGTCCCGGCCGGGCGGATCGAGCCCGGCGGCCAGCCGGTTCAGGGTCGGACGATCGAAAACCAGGACCACGAAGCGCGCCCCGGTCGCCCGCAGGACGTCGGGCCGCCTGACGCACACCGTTCTCAGCGCGAGCCCCGGCTTGGCGAGCCAGGAGTAGTCGTACCCGAGGATCACCGGCCGCCGGTAGAGCCGAGCCATGGCCACCGCACCCGAGTCCCCGGCGGAGACCGGGACGGCGGGCACCT
>CAZIIB010000659.1:0-2788 GCA_964539125.1 uncultured Thermoanaerobaculia bacterium
AGACTCACTTGATCGCCCCCCTCACCCTCGATCCCTCTCCCTCCCTCGCGGGGGGAGAGGGACGCCCCCACCCAGCAAAGCGGTTCCCAGAGTCGGCTCATTGCTTCAGGTCCCGTGCTTTCGCCGGTGTTCCTCGCGGTCGACCACGACCTCGGTCAGGCGGGCCACCCGCGACAGCGTCCGGCCGATCGCTCGGAGCAGCGCCAGGCGGTTGCGTCGGACCGCGGGGTCCTCGACCATGACCAACACGTCGACGAAGAAGCGGTCCAGCACCTCGGCCAGCGCACCGACCCGGCGCAGGGCGACTTCGTAGTCACCGGCCGCCGCCGCCTCCTCGACGCCGCGCTCGAGCTCCCGGAAGGCGGCGTGCAAGTCTCGCTCCGCTCCCTCCTCCAGCAGGTCTTCGTCCGGCTCGCCCGGCTCCGCATCGCGCACGATGTTCTCGATCCTCTTGGCGGCCAGGACCACCGCCAGGAACTCGGGCTCGTCGCGCACCCGGTGGAGGGCGTCGGCGCGCGCCTTCAGGTCGGGGAGGCCGGCCACGCCCTCGGCCGCCAGGGCCGCTTCTATCTCGTCGTAGGCGTACCCCTCGAGCCCGAGCAGGTGGCGCACCCGGTCGTCGATGAACGGCCCCAGGTCCTCCTGGATCTCCTCGCCCGTGCGCTCGAGCACGTCGCCGAAGAGACCGGCGGCCAGCCCCGCGAGGTCACGGAGGTCGAGGGGCAGCTCTCGCTCCAGGCAGATCCGCACCGCCCCCTGCGCCGCCCGGCGCAGGCCGAAGGGGTCCCGGCTGCCGGTGGGCACGAGCCCCAGGCCGAAGATGCCGACGATCGTGTCCAGGCGATCGGCGAGGCTCACCACGGCGCCCACGCGCCCCCGGGGCAGGGGGTCGTCGGTGGAGGCGGGCAGGTACTGGTCGTAGACCGCCTGCCAGACCGCCTCGGGCTCGCCGTCCTCCCGGGCGTAGATCCCCCCCATCACCCCCTGGAGGGAGGTGAACTCCTTGACCATCTCGGTGATCAGGTCGACTTTCAGCAGGTGGGCGGCGCGCTCGGCGAGGGGACGCTCCCCGGTCCAGCCGAGCCGGTCGCAGATGGCCGCCGCCAGGTGCTCGAGGCGCGCGGCCTTCTCGGCGTAGCTCCCCAGCCGGGCGTGGAAGGCCAGGTGCTCGAGCCCGGAGAAGCGTTTCGCGAGGGGCCGTTTCCGGTCCTCGGCGTAGAAGAACCGGGCGTCGGCCAGGCGGGCGGCCACCACCCACTCGTTGCCCGAGCGAACCCGGCCTTCCGGGTCGTCGCCCCGGTCCATGACGGTGAGAAACCTGGGAAGGAGGCCGTCGCCGCCTTGCCCGGAGCGCTCGACGGTCAGGGAGCTCTGGTGGTCTTTCAGGCTGGTCGCCAGGACCTCCCGGGGGAGCTCCAGGAAGGCCTCCTCGAAGCGCCCCTCGAGAACTCCCGGGATCTCGCACATCGCCACCAGCTTGGCGAGCAGGTCCGGGTCCTCGACCAGGGCGCCCCCCGCTTCCCGGGCCCGCTCGTGCATGGCGTTCGAGAGCCGGCGGGAACGCTCGGCCGGGTCGACGACCAGGCCGAGCTCGGCGAGGTGCTGGCGATAGTCCTCCGCCCCGGCGACGGCGATCGTCTCGGGCGAGAGGACCGGGTGGCCGGACGTCCGGTCGCCGGCCTCCACACCGAAGAGCTCGAACGGCACGACCTCGCCGTCGAGGAGCGAGAGGACGCCGTGGACCGGTCGCACCCAGGGGCCCGTGCCCGGTCCCCAGAGCATGGTCTTGGGCCAGGGGATCTCGCGGAGCACCCGCGGCACCAGCTCGGCCAGGACCTCGGCCGTGGCGCGACCGCGCACCGTCTGGCGGGCGGCCACGTACTCGCCTTTGTCGGTCTCGATCCGCTCCAGGTCTCCGGGCTCGAGGCCGAGGCGGCGCGCGAAGCCTTCGAGGGCCTTGGTAGGCCGCCCCTCGGCGTCGTAGGCGACCCGCGCCGGCGGGCCCACCATCTGCTCCTCCCGGTCCGCTTCCCCCTCCGGGAGCCCCTTGAGGACCAGCACCAGCCGCCGGGGGGTGAAGCCGCTCTCCACCTCCCGCGGCCCCAAGCCCCGGCCCATCAGGTCCTCGAACACCCGGGTCGCCAGGTGGCGAACCGCCGGCTCGAGCATCCGGGCCGGGATCTCCTCGGTGCGCACCTCCAGCAGGTACTCGCCGCTCACGACGCCTCCCCGGTGGCTCCCGCCACCGCCGCGCCGGCCTCTTCGTCGCTCCCGTCGCCGGTCGCCGCCCCGGCCGCACCGGGGGCGAGGAGCGGAAAGCCCAGCCGCTCCCGGCTCTCCAGGTAGCCGTGCGCGCAGGCCACCGCCAGGTCGCGCACCCGCTTGATCAGGGCGACCCGCTCGGTCACCGAGACCGCGCCGCGGGCGTCGAGGACGTTGAACAGGTGAGAGCACTTGAGGGCGCAGTCGTAGGCGGGCAGCACCAGCTCCGCCTCGAGGCAGCGCCGGGCCTCCCGCTCGTAGCCGTCGAACTGCGCCTTGTGGAAGTCCACGTCGGCGACCTCGAAGTAGTACCGGGAGAGCTCCACCTCGTCCTGGTGCCGCACCTGGCCGTAGGTCAGGCCGCCCGGTACCCAGGCCACGTCGTAGACGCTCCGCGAGAGACCGAGGAACATGGTGATCCGCTCGAGGCCGTAGGTGATCTCGGCGCTGATCGGCGCCAGCTCCATGCCACCCGCCTGCTGGAAGTAGGTGAACTGGGTGATCTCCATGCCGTCGAGCATCACCT
>CAZIIB010000660.1:0-2785 GCA_964539125.1 uncultured Thermoanaerobaculia bacterium
CGAAGTCGACCTGGGGGAAGCTCTCCGGGCCGAAGCGGGGCTCCTCGCCCTTGGCCTTCGCCGCCAGGGCCTTGGTGATCATGTGGGGATGGATCGGCACCTGGTCGATCCGCACGCCGACGGCGTCGAAGATCGAGTTCGCCACCGCCGGCATGATGGGCAGGAGCGGCCCTTGCCCCACCTCCTTGGCACCGAACGGGCCCTCGGGGTCCGGATCCTCGATGACGTAGGTGGTGATCTCCGGCATCTCGAGGAACGTCGGGCTCTTGTATTCGAGGAGCGACGGCTCCCGGTGGACCAGGGCGTCCGAGAGGTGCTTGGGCAGGCGCCGGAACGACTGCTCCTCCATGAGCGCCTCGCCCAGGCCCATGTAGACGCTGCCCTCGATCTGGCCCATCACCAGGACGGGGTTGATGGCGCGGCCCACGTCGTGGGCGATCCAGACGTGCTCCACGCGGAACAGGCCGGTCTCGGGATCGACCACCGTCTCGATCACCGCCGCGGAGTAGGAGTAGGCCGGCGAGGGACCGACGCCGGCGCCCCGGTAGCGGCCCGGCGAGCGGGGCGGGATGTAGGAGCCGGTGGTTCCCAGCGTACCGTGGACCGCCTCGGCGATGACCACGGCCTCCTGGAAGGTGATGCCGCGCTCCGGATCCTCGGCGTCGAACACCCGGCTCTCGGCGAAGACCAGGCGGCCGGCCGGCACCTCGAGGTGGTCGGCCACCGCTCCAGCGATGAGCTCGCGGGCCCGCTCGGCGGCCTGGAGGGCGGCATTGCCCACCATCAGCGTCACGCGCGAGGAGTAGCTCCCCAGGTCGACCGGCGTGAGATCCGTATCGGCGACGCACAGGCGGATGTCGTCCAGGCCGACGCCCAGGACCTCGGCGATCACCGCGGCCAGCACCGAGTCCGAGCCCTGGCCGATCTCCGCCTCCCCGCAGAAGACGGCCACCCCGCCCGAGCGGTCGAGCTTGACCATCACCCCGGACTGGGGCATGTGGTTCCAGTAGATGGGGAGCCCGGCGCCGCACAGGTACGAGCCGCAGGCGAGCCCGAGCCCGCGGCCCTCGGGCAGCTTGCCGTGGCGCTCGCGCCAGCCCGACCCCTCGACCACCGCCTCGATGCAGCGGCCGAGGCCCATGGAGCCGATCTTGAGCCAGTTGGCCGTGACCGAGTCCGGGGGGGCCAGATTCCGTAGGCGGAGGTCCGCCGGATCGATGCCCAGCCGGTGGGCCGCCTTGTCGAGGTGAACTTCGAAGGCGAAGCGGGGCTGGGGGGTGCCGTGGCCCCGCTTGGGTCCGCACGGCGGCTTGTTGGTGAACGCCCTGAGGCCGTCGAAGCGGTAGGCCGGAAGGCGATAGGTCACCGTCTGGAGGGCTCCGGTGTAGTAGGTCGAGGCCACTCCGTAGGAGCCGTACGCGCCGCCGTCGAGGGCGGTCTCGAGGTGTTGGGCCGTCATCGAGCCGTCGCGGCGGAAGCCGGTCTCGACGTGCATGAGCACCGGGTGGCGCCCCCGGTGGCAGTAGAAGACCTCTTCGCGGGTCAGGGTCACCTTGACCGGCCGGCCGAGCTTCAGGGCCATGGCGGCCGCCGCGATCTCGTGGTTGAACGGGTCGCTCTTGCCGCCGAAGCCGCCACCCACCGGGGTCGCCACCACCCGCACCCGGGAGGCGGGGAGCTCCAGCACCTTTGCCAGCGCCCGGTGCAGGTAGTGGGGCGTCTGGGTGGAGGAGTAGACGGTGACCCGTCCCTCGTCCTCCGGCACGGCGACGGTCGCGTGCTGCTCCATGGGCAGGTGGGTGTTGCCCTCGTAGAAGACCGTGTCCTCCATCACCAGGTCGGCCTCGGCCAGCCCCGCCTCGACGTCGCCGAAGCGCATGGAGACGAGCTTGTGGAGGTTGCCCCGGTCGCCGTAATCGTGGAGCCGCGGCTCGGGGGTCGCGATCGCCTCCTCGACCGAGGAGATGGTGGTCAGGGGCCGGTACGCGATCCGCACCTTGCGCGCCGCTTCCCAGGCCGCGTCCTCGGTGGTTGCCGCCACCGCTACCACCGGGTCGCCGACGAAGCGCACGGTCTCGGGCGTCAGGGCGTGCTCGTCCTGGGAGACCGGCAGGATGCCGAACGGGGTCGGCAGGTCGGCTCCGGTCAGGAACCCGAGAACGCCCGGGACGGCCTCGGCCTCGGCGAGGTCGATGCGCTCGATCCGAGCGTGGGGAACGGTGGAGCGGACCAGCCGCATGTAGGCCATGCGCGGCAGGACGAGGTCGTCGGCGAAGCGGGTGGCACCCGTGACCTTGGCCCGCCCGTCGACCCGCCGGAAGGGGGTGCCGACCAGGTTCTTCGGCGCGCGGATCTCGGGCTTCGGGGGGGTGTCATCGCGAATCGGCTCGGCCATCGTTCCTCCGGCGGCGATTGTACCGGAGGCCCGGGGCGCTCGACTGAGCCTCGTCCGGGCGAACCGCATCGAGCGCTGCGCAGAGCCGGTCGGGGCCTCCGTGCCCGGCGAGCGCGAGCCCCTGGGTCGAGGAGAGTTACTCCGGGCCGCTTGCCGCCGGGGCCGGCGCGCCGTAGAGGACGGCGCGATCGGGTTCCCAGGGCTCGCCCCGCAGGAGAGCCGCCGCTCCCTGAACCGCCTCGACGATCTTGCGATAGCCGGTGCAGCGGCAGAGGTTGCCGGCCAGGGCCTGCTCGATCTCCTCGTCGCTGGGCGCGGGCCGGTCCGCGAGCAGCGCCTTGGCCGCCATCAGGATGCCCGGCGTGCAGTAGCCGCACTGGGCGGCGCCCA
>CAZIIB010000661.1:0-2783 GCA_964539125.1 uncultured Thermoanaerobaculia bacterium
GGAAGGCGACCACGCCCAGGTCCGAGCGCCTCCAGGAGGGGTCGAGGGCCAGGCTCACGCTCCCCGAGCCGTGGGCGCCGGGGCCGCCGGAGAGGGAGAGAACCTTGACCAGCCGCCGCACCACGTAGTCGTTGTGCAGGGTACGGCTGGCGTTCTCGCCCCGCTCGACCGAGGTGGTCAGGTTCTTCTGGTAGAGGGCGGTCCAGAGCTCGAGCTGGCCGGAGACCTCGCGGGTGAGGCTCGCCTCGGCGATCGCCCGGAGCTCGTTCGGGTCGCTCCCCGGCGCCAGGCGCAGGCCGACCCTGCCGGCCTCGGGGCGGGCGAGGGCCTGGTGGATCTTCTCGTAGACCGTGCGCTCCTGGGAGCCGACGCAGTCGGTGGCGCCGTCGACCACGAGCTCGGGCGTATAGACCCGGTTGCTTCCGAAGGCGCGGGCGTAGCTCCTCTGGCGCTCGGACCACCGCTTGGAGGAGAAGGGGTCGGTCCAGCCGATGTAGTTCCAGTAGTCCACGTGGAAGGCCAGCGGAAAGACCCGGGTCGCGAGCTTCGGGTCGTCGCCCAGGCGCGAGAGGAGCCGGTCGGCCGGCGGGCAGCTCGAGCAGCCCTGGGAGGTGAAGAGCTCCACGACCACGGGTCCGCCGCCGGCGGGTGCTGCCGCCTGCGGGGAAGCGGTGGAGGAGTCGCCCCGGGCGGCGGGCCGGAAGGCGAGGATGGCGAGGCCCGCGGCGACCGCGAGGGCGAGGAACAGGGCGAGAGGGGTGCGCTGGGTGCTGGACATGGTCGACTCTCCGGGGGATTCACAACACGGCTCCACGGCTTCGGCGCCCGATCCGGGACGAGCTCATTCGATCATACGGGCCGCGGGCCGAAGCGGTTCCCGAGGCGTTCGGCCTCCCGCGGCGCCTCGGGGCGCGCCGGCGCGGCAGGATGCGGATGGTAAAATACCGACAGATGGCCACGGCGTAGGCACCCGCCTCGGCGGCCCGGGCGGGCTGGCAAAGGAGGTTGCCATGCACCGCGATCGGATTCGACGGCCCCGGCGAGTGTCCGGGGGCGTCGCGAGCGGGTTCGCGCTCGTCCTCTTCTCGGCCCTGTTCGTCGCCGCGATTCCCGGGAGCGGCGCAGGGGACGACGTCGCGGCGCGGAGGGAGGCCGCGGCCCGGGGTCGGGTGACCTACCGGGTCTACTGTCGGAACTGCCACGGCGACCATAGCCACGGCGACGGCAAGCTCGCCGCGGTGATCAGCACGCCTCCGGCCGATCTGACCGGCCTCGCCCGGCGCAACGGCGGGGCGTTCCCCGAGGACCGGGTCTTCCGGATCATCGACGGCCGCGAGGAGGTGGCCGCCCACGGGCGCCGCGAGATGCCGGTGTGGGGCGATGCCTTCCGCCCGGCGGCGAGCGAAGGCGGGAGCGAGGAGGAGGAGGCCGCGATCCGGGCCAAGATCGAGGATCTCGTCGACTACCTGGCGTCGATCCAGAAGTAGGTGCGGTTCCTCCTCCTCAGGTCCGTCTCAACGTATTCCCACGATCTCGCCGTCGACCAGGTCCATGCGCACCGCCTGGGGCGACTTGGGTAGCCCGGGCATCCGCAGGACGCTCCCCAGCAGCGGCACCACGAACCCGGCGCCGGCCGAGAGCACGACGCCGCGGACGGTGACCGGGAAGTCCCGAGGCCGGTTGAGCAGGGACGGGTCGTCCGAGAGCGAGGCCGGCGTCTTCGCGACGCACAGCGGCAGGTCTTCGTAGCCGAGGCGGCGAATCTGGGCGAGGTCTTTCTCGGCGTCCTTCGTGTAGATCACCTCGGCGGCGCCGTAGACCTTCTTGGCGATCGTCTCCATCTTGGTCTCGAACGGGTCCGAGAGGTCGTAGAGGCGCTCGACCGGCTGCGGATCCTCCTGGGCATGGGCGAGCACGGCCTCGGCCAGCTCGCGGCCGCCTTCGCCGCCGCATGCGAAGTGGTTGGCCTCGGCGAAGGCGACCTTCATCTCCTCGCAGGCTCGCCGGACGACCTCGATCTCCTCGCCCGAGTCGCTCGCGAAGCGATTCAGGGCGGCCACCGGGGCGTGGTGGAAGAGGCGGACGTTCTCGACGTGCTTGCGCAGGTTGTCGAGACCGCGCTCGACGGCCGCCGGGTCCGGCGTCTCGAGGTCCTTCTGGGCGACGCCGCCGTGGCGCTTGAGCGCCCGGACCGTCGCCACCAGGACGACGGCCGCCGGCTTCAGCCCGGCCGAGGCGCACTTGATGTCGAAGAACTTCTCACCCCCCAGGTCGAAGGCGAAGCCCGCCTCGGTGACCAGCCAGTCGGCGAGGGACTGCCCCATGGCGGTGGCGATGACCGAGTTGCAGCCGTGCGCGATGTTGGCGAACGGGCCGCCGTGGATCAGGGCCGGAACGCCCTCGGCGGTCTGTACCAGGTTGGGCATCAGGGTGTCGCGCAGGAGCACCATCATGGCGCCCACGGCCTGGAGATCGGCCGCGGTGACCGGCTCCCGGGCGTAGGTGAGGGCCACGATCAGGCGTCCCAGCCGCTCGCGGAGGTCGTCCGCGTCCTGGGCCAGGCAGAGCGCCGCCATCACCTCCGAGGCGGCGGTGATGTCGAACCCGCCTTCCCGGGGCACGCCCTGGGCCGGCCCACCCAGGCCGACGATGACGTTGCGCAGCGCGCGGTCATTGACGTCCTGGACCCGGGGCCACAGGACGCGCCGTGGGTCGATGCCGAGCTCGTTGCCCTGGTGCAGGTGGTTGTCGAGCAGGGCGGCGAGTAGGTTGTGGGCGGCGGT
>CAZIIB010000662.1:0-2782 GCA_964539125.1 uncultured Thermoanaerobaculia bacterium
CTGGGCCTCTGGAACGGCCCTCCGCCGTGAGGTGAGGAGAGGGGGAATCGGGGTTCGTCGGACTCCGAGAGGCCTCATCCCCTGCCCGGCACGCTGGGGTCCTATCCCGGTTGAAGCGGCCGACCTCCGCGTCGGCCGGCCCGACGGTCCAGCGCGCTACGAGCCTTGCCCCGCAGAGTGCCACCCACTGTTCAGGAGGAACGGCCGATCCACCCACCAGCGGCACAGGCAACTAGGCCCAGCAGACTTAGGGCCGTTCCCCAGACGAGGCCCACCGGGCGGTAGGTGAGCTCCAGGGTGCCTTCGCCGGGGCCGACCTCGACGCCCATCAGGATGCCGTCGACCTGGCGGATGGGTGTTGGGCGGCCGTCGACCCGGGCGTGCCAGCCCGGGTCCCAGGTCTCCGCCACCAGGAGCATGCGGCGCTCCCGGGCGCGCCAGGCGATGAGCCAGCTCCCGGGGGCGCGGTGCCGCACCGTCAGATCGTCCGACGCGCCCCCACGCCCGGCGCCCCCGGAGCCGGCCCAGCGGACCAGCGGCGGCGCTCCGGGGCGCTCGAAGACCCGGGCGTCCGGGCCGTCGTAGGCCAGGCGCCAGCCGGGGACCGGCGCGGGCTCCCCGGGCGGCGCCATCACCCAGCGCACGCCCAGCCGATCGAGCCAGGGGCTTCGCCAGTGCTCGATCGGCCGGAAGGCGAGGGGATCGTCGGGGGCCAGGCGGGCGTAGACCACCTGGTAGCGGTGGAGCTCGACCGGCGTGTCGCCGCGGACGTCGTCGAGGCCGTAGACGGTGGCGGCGTCGGGGTGGAGGACCCAGGCGGTGCCGGCGACGCGCCCCGGCCGGTGGGCGAGGAAGCGGGTGGCTCCGGTCGGGGGGTAGAGCTTGGCGAGCGACAGGCCCGGGTTGGTCCAGGCGTGGGCCAGGGCGAGGTCGACGGCGAGGAGGGCGGGAAGACCGAGGGCCAGGACCCGGCGCCATGGCGGAGAGAGGAACGCGCACGCGACGAGGGCGAGGACCACGGCGGCGACCCCGACGGTCCAGGCCGCCTCGGTGGCGAGGAGGCCGTGGGCGCGCCACGGCCCGGTGAAGAGGCCCCAGGAGAGGGCGAGGAGGGCGACGACCGTCCCCGCCGCCACCACCAGGACCCGCCGGCCCTCGCCGGCGAGCCAGGCGTCGAGCCCCCGCGCCGCCAGCAGGGCGAGGCCGAGCTCGACGCCCAGCTTGAGGTAATGGGTGAGGCTCTTGTCGAAGAAGGGCAGGGCGAGGAGCAGGTCCCGCACCCCGGGCACCTGGTAGGCGGCGAGGAGGGCGAAGAGGGTGACGGCGGCGACGCCGGCCCAGCGCCGGTCCCGGCCGCCGCCGTCCGCGCTCCGCCGCAACGCCCCGAGGCCGGCGGTCACGCCCATCGCGGCCAGCGGCAGGGTCGCAGCGCCGGCGTAGATGGCGGTCGCCGGGTAGTTGAAGGGCCCCCACCAGGTGCCGAGGGCCGGGTTGCCGTGGAGCTCGGGGAGGACCAGGCGGAGGAGGAGCTCACCGATCACCGTGAGGGGCAACGGCTGCGCGGCGCCGGCGGCGAGCCAGCGGCTGCTCTCGACCACGGTGGCGGCGAAGGGCAGGGTCTCCACCGCCGAGAGCGCGACGGCGACGGCCCAGGCCCCGGCGAATCCGCCCCACGCGCGCCACGGGTGCTCGCTCCCGCGGACCAGCAGATAGATCGCGGCGAGGAGGCCGGTGAAGATCGGCGTCTCCGGATGCCCCCCCAGGAGCTGGAGGCCGGCCAGCACGGCCAGGGGCACCCAAGTGGGCCCCCGGTCCGGGCGCCCGGAGGCCAGACGCTCGGTCGCCCAGAACACCCAGGGCACGAGCGCCAGGGCGTTGCCCATGGGGAAGAGGGCGAAGGCGGTGATGGTGCCCGAGAGGGGGAAGGCGACCGCCGCCACCAGCGAGGCGACACGGCTCGTCCCGAGCTCCCGGGCGAGGGCCCAGGCGCCGCAGCCGCCCAGGACGAGGCGCAGCCAGGGCAGGAGCACGAGACCGAGCTGTACGGGAAGGAGGGCGAAGAGCAGGTGGAGGGGGAAGAGGGGCGCCGACTGGCCGTTCGCCCAGAACGGGGTTCCCGCGAGCTGGTGGGGATTCCAGTAGGGCATCCGCCCGTGGCGGAGCTCGTGGCGAAGGAAGAGGAGCCAGGGGCGGATCTGGACCGTCACGTCCCGGAGCTGGGGGTTGCCGGCGGCCGGGTCGGCCACGCCCTGCCACGGGGGAAGCGAGGCGAGGCTCGCCCCCGGGCTGGGAACGCCGTCCGGGATGGCGAGGGCCGGCGCCAGGAGCAGCGTCGCCGCGAGCCCGCAGACCGCCCACGGGACGCCCGCCGCGCGGAGCCAGGCCCTGAGCCCACCCCCCTCGGGGCGCAGCCAGCGGGTGGCCAGCCCCAGGAGCGACAGGCCGACGAGGAGCGCGAGCGCCGGGTTCACCGCGGTATCTTTTCACGCCCGCCGCCTCCGCCCCGCCCCGCCGCGTCCACCCGCCGGGGTGGCCCCCGGACCCCCCGGGCAGGGGTTGCGCCGCCCGGCCGCTTCGAGCATGTTGGACTTTGAACGAATCGCGGTCCGGCTCCCGGGGGCCGCCGAGGCGCCGTCCGGGCGCTCGAGCTCCGGAACGAGGAGCGGATCGCGTGCGCGAGGTGCCGACACGATGCGAGACCGCAGCCTGCGGGGGCGGCTTTACCTGCTCCTCGTCCAGTGGATGGTCGTCTACCTGGCGGTCTCCGGCCTGATCGGCGTCC
>CAZIIB010000663.1:0-2782 GCA_964539125.1 uncultured Thermoanaerobaculia bacterium
CTTCAACCTCCCACCCGAAATCGTCCCCAATCCTACCCTTCCGGGTGTCCAAGCCTTGCCGCGGTGCGACGCGAAGCCCCTACCAGGCTCCCACGGAAGCCCCGGGAGGGGGCGTCCTCTTCCCCCCTGGAGGTGGGAAGGGGATCGAGGGAATGTCGGGGGGATCCAGCGGATCCACCGGTCTGGAAGAGGCATGCTGGCGGCGTCGGCAAGGGCGCTGAGCGTGGGTGGGGGACCTGCCGATGAACGAAGTCGATGCCGATTGGGCCTCTGGGTGCCTTCGTCGAAGCATCCTGACAAGACGAGGCCGCGGCGACGGCGCCCCGGCGGGGGACTGGGTACCGGGGGAGGTGCCGTTTCGCCGCAGCCTCGTTGCCGTTCGAGTTGGCGGACGGCCGGAGGACCGCCCGCTTCGTACGACAGCGCGAGGTTTTGCAATCCGGATGCCTGGGCCTCGGTCAGCGGCGCTTGACGAGCATTCGCTCGTCACCCAGGCGGCGGGTGACACCGGTCGAGTCGAGGTGCTCGAGGAGCGGGATCGCCCACTTCCGGGTGAGCCCGAAGTGGTCCTTGAACTGAGGGACGGAGAAACGCTCCCAGCCGGTCGCCTCGAGGTCACTGCGGAGTCCCTCGACCGCCGCGGCGGCGACCAGGAGTCCGCCGGGCAGGCGGACGAGGCGGCCCCGCTCGGTCAGGTAGCGGATCACGCCGTCGAGGATCTGCGGCTTCGCTCCCAGCTCCCGGCCCAGCTCCTCGGGCGATCCAGGCGTCAGGCCGGCGGCGGTGAAGCGCTCGACCACGGCCCGGGCGAGGGCGGATTCTTCACCGGTCAGCTCGGCCCGGCGCCCGGGCAGGGTCACCTGGTCGCCGTCGACCGCCAGCACGTTCTGGGCCGCGAGCCACTCGAGGATGACGTCGGCGAGCTCGGCGCCGCGGCCGGGAAAGATCCGGCGCACCGCCTCCGCCTTCGGCATCCCCCGGGCCAGGCGGTCACGCTCGAAGTAGGCTCCGAGGACCTCGGCGGCCCGCTCGGAGATCTCCCGGTAGGCGCCGGGCGCGATCCAGCGGCGCGGCCGGCCGCCTCCCGCCCCCTCGGGCACCGCGAGGAGCTTCTGCTCGCCCGCCAGGTCGGCGAGGCGCCGGGCGACCTCGGCGGGTTCCACGCCCAGGCGACGCGCGGCCTCCTCGGCGGCGAGACCGGCCGCGCCGGCCTCGCGGGCCCAGTGGAGGAGGGCGCCGGTGGTCGCCTCGTCCGGGCCCCGGCCGTCGAAGCGCAGCGCCTCGCATGCCGCCGCCAGGTCCCGGAGCCGGTGGGCGCCCGGCCGGGGATCGAGCACCCGACCACCGCCCAGAGTCGTTTCGGGGGAGGGCCGGCGCACGATGAGTCGGTCCCCTCGGATCGCGACCAGCGGCTCGCTCAGGCGCACCTCCGCCAGGCCGGAGCCCCCCGGGGCGATCTCGCCCGCCCGGCCATCCGCGGGCAAGGGGCGAAGCTTGCCCAGCACCTCGCTCGAGAGGAGGTGGATCCGCACCGGCGTGAAGCCGCGCAGGGGCTCCGGGGCATCGGGCAGGAGCCGGACCTCGGCGAGCAGCCGGCGGGTACTCGCGAAGCGCCCCGGTGCTGCCGCCTCCTCGCCGCGGGCGAGCTCCTCGAGCCCGACCCCGGCGAGCTGGAGCGCCGATCGCTCGCCCGCGACCGCCTCGTCCCGCGCTCGGCCGTGGACCTGGATGCTCCGCACCCGGGCGAGGGTGCCGGGCTCGGGAAGGATCTCCAGGCTGTCGCCCACCGAGATCCGACCACTGGTCAAGGTGCCGGTCACCACGACGCCCAGCCCCTTCAAGTGGAAGGCGCGGTCGATGGGCAGGCGGGCGGGCAGGGCGAGGGCGGGATCCTCCGCGGGAGTCCGCGCCTGGGCGGTTGCGAGCTCGACCAGCGAGCGTTCGAGCGCCTCGATTCCGGAGCCGGAGAAGCTGGAAACCGGGAGGATCGGAGCGCCGGCGTAGGGGGTGGGCTCCAGGAGCTCCTCGACCTCCAGGCGGGCGAGCTCCACCAGGTCCGGCTCGACCAGGTCGACCTTGGTGAGCGCTACGAGCCCGGCCGGGATGCCGAGCAGCGAGCAGATCGCCAGGTGCTCCCGGGTCTGTGGCTTGACCCCTTCGTCGGCCGCGACCACGAGGAGCATGACCCGGATGCCACCGAGGCCGGCCAGCGCATTGCGCAGGAAGCGCTCGTGACCGGGGACGTCGATGAAACCGATCTGGAGCGTGGAGCCGTTCGGGAGCTCGCGCTCCAGGTGGGCGAAGCCCAGATCGATGGTGATCCCGCGCTCCTTCTCCTCGGCCCAGCGGTCGCAGTCGATACCGGTCAGGGCTTCGACCAGGCGGGTCTTGCCGTGGTCGATGTGACCGGCGGTCCCCACCACCACCCGCCGGGTCGTCCCGGACGGGGAGCCGGGAGGGGCCCCGCCTGCGGATCTCTGCTTGGAAGCGGGAGGGCTCATCCCGCCGATTTCTGTAGGACGTCCCGCGCCACCCGGCTGATGGCGGCGTTGTCGGCGCGCCCGGCAAAGCGCTCGATCATGGCGGGCATCACCTGCCCCATGGCCGCGGGGCCCGAGAGGCCGTGGTCGGCGAGAAAGCCCTCGACCGCGGCGCGGATCTCCTCCTCGCTCGGCGCGGCGGGCAGATAGGCCTCGAGCTGCTCGGCCTCCCGGCGCTCCTTGGCCGCCTGCTCGGGCCGCCCGCCCTTCTCGAACTGCCCGGCCGCCTCCTGGCGCTGCTT
>CAZIIB010000664.1:0-2779 GCA_964539125.1 uncultured Thermoanaerobaculia bacterium
CGGGCATTCAACTGTTCGTACGTCGTCGTCCGATCGCCGAACCTGACCGCGGGAAGATCCGGGCATCGCCGCACCTGCTCCTCAACGAGTTCGTGGACCATCCGCCAGGCTCCGGGCGGAGGCGGACCGCCGTTCCCCTCATTGACCAAGCTCGTCTCTTCATCGGAAGTGAGCAGGACCAAGTCACCGATCGGGCAGCTCGGCTCGTTCGCGACCGCTTCGAAGCCCCGGGCGAGGGATCGTCCCATCATCTCGCCAGTGCCGGGGTCGAAAAGGTCTGTGGCGTACTGCAGTTCGACCTTCATCTCCACGGGATCGCCCCGTGATCCGCTGATCTCCCGAACCCCGATGGTCAGGTCGAACTTCGCCACGGGACGCCGGAGCTCCTGCCGCTCGGCGGTGAGTCCGGCTAGCTCGACCACCGGGGGCGGGGTGTTATTGAAGGCCAGCATCACCTGGAAGAGGGGCGAGTGGCTCACCTCCCGGCGCGGCGCCAGGGCCTCCACCAGGCGCTCGAAGGGGAGGTGCTGGTGGGCGTGGGCGTCGAGCACCGTCTCCCGCAGCCGTGCCAGAAGCTCCCGCAAGCCGGGGTCGCCCGAGAGGTCGGCGCGGAGCACCAGGGTGTTGACGAACAGGCCGATCAAGCCCTCCACCTCGGGCCGGTCGCGGCCGGCGACCGGCGCGCCCACCGTCAGGTCGTCCTGGCCCGAGTAGCGCGCGAGGAGCGCCGCCAGACCGGCGAGGACGACCACGAAGCGGGTCGCTCCCTCGGCCCGCCCGAGGGCGGCGAGGGCGCGGTGCACCGGTTCCCCGAAGGTCCGGGACTCGGTCGCGCCGCGGTAGGTCTGGACCGCCGGCCGCGGCCGGTCGAGGGGCAGGGCGAGGAGCTCCGGCGCGCCCGCCAGGCGCCGGCGCCAGAAGTCGAGCTCGCCGGCCAGCCGCTCGCCCGCGAGCCACTCCCGCTGCCAGGCCGCGTAGTCGGCGTACTGGACGGGCAAGGGGGGCAACGGATCTCCGTCCGGCCCGGCGCCGTAGAGGGTCGCCACCTCGCGCACCAGGACGCCGGCCGACCAGCCGTCCGAGACGATGTGGTGCAGGGTCACGGCGAGCACGTGGTCGGCCGGGCCCAGGCGCAACAGCAGGGCGCGGCCGACGGGGCCCCCTTCGAGGTCGAACGGCCGGGCGGCGCGCTCGCGCACCAGCTCCGCCGCCCGCTCCTCCACCGGCCTTCCGGCGTCCGGCTCGCCGGCGAGGTCGATCCGCTCCACCGGGAGGTGGGGCGAGGCGTCGTCCGCGCCGTCCGGGCCCTCGGGCGCCGGAGCGTGGACCCGCTGCACCGGCCGCTCGCCGTCGGTCGCGAAGCTGGTGCGGAGCACCTCGTGGCGCTCCACCACCCGCCGGAGCGCCGCCAGCAGGGCGCGCTCGTCGAGCTCTCCCGCGAGGCGCACCGCCGAGGGGATGTTGTAGGCGGCGCTCCCGGGGTGGAGTCGGTCGAGGAACCAGAGCCGCTCCTGGGCGAACGACTGCGGGAAGGTGAAGGGCGGCTGGCCGTCGCGGGGCAAGAGCCGAAGGGGTGGCGTCTCGCCGCCCCCGCCGGCGGACCGGGCCGCGTCGATCACCGCCGCCGCGCCGGCCAGGGTCGAGCGGTCGAACAGGGCGCGCAGCGGCAGCTCCACCCGGAACGCGTCGCGCACGCGCCAGAGCAGCCGGGTGGCGAGCAGCGAATGGCCGCCGAGCGCGAAGAAGTCGTCCCGGCGGCCGATTCGCTCGACCCCCAGGACCTGGCTCCAGAGGGCGGCCAGGATCTCTTCGGTCGGCGTGCTCGGCGGCTCGTAGGCCCCCGCCGGTCCGGCAGCGTCCGGGGGGTCCGGCAGCGCCCGGCGGTCGAGCTTGCCGCTCGGGGTGAGGGGCATGGCGTCGAGCAGGACGAGGGCCGACGGCACCATGTACTCGGGCAGCGACCGCCCCAGGTGCTCGCGCAGCGCGGCCGGCGCCGGCCTCTCCCCCGCCGCTGGCACCGCGTAGGCCACCAGCCGCACGTCGCCGGGGGCGCGCTCGCGGGCGACCACCGCCGCCTCGCGCACCGACGGGTGGGCGACGAGAGCCGCCTCGATCTCCCCCAGCTCGATTCGGAAGCCGCGCAGCTTGACCTGGAAGTCGATCCGCCCCAGGAACTCGACGGCGCCGTCGGCGCGCCAGCGGGCGAGGTCCCCGGTGCGGTAGAGGCGCGCGCCGGGCTCGTTCGCGGCCGGATCGGCCACGAAGCGCTCGGCGGTGAGCGCGGGTCGGGCGAAGTACCCGCGGCCGACCTGCCGGCCGCCCAGGTGGAGCTCGCCGGGGGCGCCGGCGGGGACCGGGCGGCCGTCCCGGCCCAGGATCCGGAGGTGGGTGTTGGCCACCGGCCGGCCGATGGGCACCGCGCCCCGCCCGTCCGGCGCCGTCGGCCAGAAGGTCACGTCGACCGCCGCCTCGGTGGGGCCGTAGAGGTTGTGAAGCCGCGCCGCCGGGCCATCCTCCCCGACCGGCATCCGTTCGTAGAACCGCTCCACCAGGTCCCGGGGCAGCGCCTCGCCGCTGGCGATCACCCGCCGCAGGGAGCGGCAGGACGAGACCCCCGGCTCCTCCAGGAAGACCTGGAGCATCGAGGGAACGAAGTGGATCGTGGTCACCCCCTGCTCCGTGATCAGCCGGGTCAGGTAGGCGGCGTCCTGATGGCCTCCGGGGCGGGCGACCACCAGGCGGGCGCCGGCCAGGAGCGGCCAGAAGAGCTCCCACACCG
>CAZIIB010000665.1:0-2775 GCA_964539125.1 uncultured Thermoanaerobaculia bacterium
TGATCGTGGACCCGGGCAACGAGCCGGTGACCCGGGCCCACCTGGTGTGCGCGGCGGCGGAGCTCTCCCTGACCCGCGAGCGGGACGGCGCGGCCGGCGGCTACCTGGGGCGTCACGGCGCGCTGGTCGACCGCCTGGTCGCCGAGAGCCGGCTCCTCGCTTCGGCCGACGGCGGCGAGGTGTTCTCGCCCCGGCGCCGGCCACAGCGCCACGTCAACCTGCGGGGCACCGGCTCGACCTACGACATCGTCGACGTCGAGACCGGGGAGATGGTGGGCACGATCGACGGCGTGCGGGTGCTCCACGAGTGCCACCCGGGGGCGGTCTACCTCCACGGCGGACGCCAGTACCTGGTCGAGGTGCTCGACCTCGATCACCGGCACGTGGTCGCGCGCCGGGGCCGGTTCGACTACTTCACGACGCCCTTGACCGAGAAGGAGACCGAGGTGCTCGAAGTGCTCGACGAGCGCCGCGACGGAGCGGGCCTCCACGCGTTTCTGGGCCGGCTCCAGGTGACCGAGCGGGTGGTCGGCTTCGAGCGCAAGAGGATCCAGGGCCAGGAGGTGCTCGACCAGCAGGCGCTCGAGCTGCCGCCCGTACGCTTCGAGACCGTCGGGCTCTGGTGGCTGGCGCCCCGGAGCTTCGAGGAGACCCTGCGCCAGGCGCAGGAGCACTTCCTGGGCGCGCTCCACGCCACCGAGCACGCGGCGATCTCGCTCTTCCCTCTCCTGGCCCTCTGCGACCGGGGGGACATCGGGGGGATCTCCTACCACCGCCACCCGCAGCTCGAGCAGGGAGCGGTCTTCGTCTACGACGGCCATCCGGGCGGCGTGGGGATCGCGGAGCGCGGCTTCCGCGAGCTGCCGGAGCTTCTGGCGCGGGTGCTCGACCTGGTGGCGGGCTGCGCCTGTGAGTCGGGCTGCCCGTCGTGCATCCAGTCGCCCAAGTGCGGCAACGGGAATCGGCCCCTGGACAAGGCGGGGGCCGCCCGGGTCCTGCGCCTGCTTCTCGACCGGGAGGAGCCGGTGGCGCTGCCGGAGGCGGCGGCCACCCCGGCTCCCGCCCGGCTTCCCGGACCGGCCCGGGCACCGGCCCCGGCCGAGGAGGAGGCGCCGGACGAGTCACCGGAGCTCCAGCCGGTGGACTCTTCGCCGGGGGTCCGCCCGGCGCCCCGTCCCACGGCCGGCCGCGACGTGCTCCCGGTCACCGTCGTCTTCGACCTGGAAACCCTGCGCTCGGCCGAGGAGGTGGGGGGGTGGGGCAACTGCCACCGGATGGGGATCTCTCTCGGCGTGGCGCTGGTCCTCGAAGAAGGCCGGTTCGAGGTGTTTCCCGAGGAGCGGGTGGGAGAGCTCGCCGAGCTCCTGGGCTCGGCCTCGCTGGTCGTGGGGTTCAACGTCAGGCGCTTCGACTACCGGGTGCTCTCCGGCTACACCGGGGTGGACTACGCGCGCATCCTGCCGACGCTCGACCTGCTGGAGGAGGTGCACCGGAGGATCGGCTTTCGGGTGGGGCTGGATCACCTGGCGCAGGAAACGCTGGGGGCGGAGAAGTCGGGGGACGGCTTGCAGTGCCTGGAATGGGTGCGCCAGGGGCGGTTGGACCTGGTGGAGTCGTACTGCAGGAAGGACGTGGAGCTGACGCGGGACCTGTACCTGCACGGGCGCCGGGAGGGATGCGTCTACTTCCGGCACCGGGAGCGGGGGAGGATCCGCCTCCCGGTCGACTGGTAGCGCCCCGCCTACGCCTTCCCGCTCATCAACGACCGGTGGGCCCGGTCTTCCAGCTCGCGGCTCCAGGCCACGATCTCCCGGCCCCCGGGGCGGTCGGCGTAGGGGTCCAGGGCGTCCAGGGCCTGGTCGATCTCTTGCCGCAGGCGATCGACGGTCTCGGCTCCGGCGCCGGTGGCGAGGACCGCGCGTCCCAGTGCCTCGGCGTCCTTGGCGGTGACCCGGGGGGCGTTCCACAACCGGGCGACCTCGCGGCGCACGGCGTCCGAGCGGCTGGCGCCGACCAGGATTGGGAAGGTGGGCTCGCGGTTGAGAATGTCGGAGAAGGCGTCCTTGCCGGTGCCCAGGCGCTGGAGGTCGAGGAGGTCGTCGGCGAGCTGGAACGCCACGCCCAGGTGGCCGGCGCACTCACCAAAGCGCCGGGCGGCCTCGTCGTCCTCCATCAGGCGGGCCGCCGAGCGGCCGCACCAGCCGAACAAGGAGCCGGTCTTGCCCTGGACGATGGCCCGCCACTGGGCGAGGGGCAGCTCCACCCGGCCCCGGGCCAGCACCTCGGCCATCACCCCGCGGGTCATGGTGGCGATGGTCTCCACCGCCTCGGTGGTGATGATGCGCGGGCGGGCGCGGAGCTGGACGAAGGCCAGGGTGAGGACCAGGTCGCCGGAGAGGACCGCCGCCGTGGCGCTCCACAGGGCGTTGGCGGTGGGGCGTCCCCGTCGGGTCTCGGCGCCGTCGACCACGTCGTCGTGCAAGAGGCTCCCCGCGTGGATCAGCTCGCCGGCCACCGCCACGTCCACCAGGGCGTCGACCGGGGCGTCGATGGCGCGGCCGAAGAGATAGGTCAGCCGCGGGCGCGCCCGCTTCGCGGCGCCGGCCAGGCAGAGGTTGCGAGCCGCCTCCATGAGGACCTCGGGGCCCTCGGGCCCGGCGGTCGTGCCGACGTCGAGGGCCTCCGCGAGGGCCTCCTCGACCCGCCCGACGAAGGCCTCGAGGTCGACGGCGAGCTCCAGAAGGTCGGCGTCGGGGCGCTCGCTCAGCATCCGGG
>CAZIIB010000666.1:0-2775 GCA_964539125.1 uncultured Thermoanaerobaculia bacterium
CGCCGGCATGAGTGGGGGCATCGCCTACATCCTGGCGGAGCCCGGCGGGGGCCGGGAGGAGGTGGTGGGCCGGATCAACCGGGAGATGGTGGAGCTCGAGCTGCTCGAGGAGGCGGGGGAGATCGCCGAGGTCCGCGCCATGATCGAGGCGCACCACGAGCGCACGGGAAGCGCGGTGGCCGCCGCCGCGCTCGCCGGCTGGAAGGGAGCCGTTCCCCGATTCATCAAGGTGATGCCCGTCGACTACAAGGAGGCGCTGGCGACGGGCGCCGCGCATCGGGAGTACTGAGCGGGAGGCAGCACTGAGATGGGAAAGGTGACCGGATTCCTCGAGTACGCCCGCCGCGGCGTGCCCAAGCGTCCCCGGGACGAGCGCAGGGCCGACTGGCGGGAGGTCTACGGCGGCCGAGCCGCCGAGGAGGTCGTCCGCCAGGGCGGCCGCTGCATGGACTGCGGCATCCCGTTTTGTCAGAGTCCCGCCGGCTGCCCCCTGGGCAATCTGATCCCGGAGTGGAACGACCTCGTCTACCGCCGCGACTGGGAGGAGGCGATCGGCCGCCTCCACGCCACCAACAACTTTCCGGAGTTCACCGGCCGGGTCTGCCCGGCGCCGTGCGAGGAGGCCTGCACGCTCAACATCAACGAGGACCCGGTGGCGATCAAGCTGCTCGAGAAGTCGATCGCCGACCGGGCGTTCGAGGAGGCGTGGGTCGCGCCGCGGCCCCCGGCGCACCGAACCGGCCGGCGGGTCGCCGTCGTCGGCGGCGGGCCGGCGGGGATGGCGGGAGCGCAGCAGCTCGCCCGCGCCGGCCACGACGTGATCCTCTTCGAGAGTGCCGACCGGATCGGCGGCCTGCTGCGCTACGGCATCCCGGACTTCAAGCTGGACAAGTCGATCCTCGACCTCCGGGCCGAGCAGATCGTGGCCGAGGGGGTCGAGATCCGGACCGGCTGCCGGGTGGGCGTCGACCTGGGCACCCGCGAGCTGCTGGAGCGCTTCGACGCCGTTCTCCTCGCCTGCGGTTGCGGCGAGCCGCGCGACCTGCCGATCGAAGGCCGCGACCTGGTGGGCGTCTGCTTCGCCCTCGACTTTCTCGTCCAGCAGAACCGCCGGCTGGCGGGCGACGCGGTCGATCCGGCGGAGGAGGTCCTCGCCACCGGGCGGCGGGTGGTCGTCCTGGGGGGCGGCGACACCGGCTCCGACTGCGTCGGCACGAGCCTGCGCCAGGGAGCGTGCCGGGTCGTGAACGTCGAGCTCCTTCCGCGGCCGCCCGCGATCCGCGCGCCCCGCCCGCCCTGGCCCTGGTGGCCGGACAAGCTGTTCACCAGCCACGCCCACGAGGAGGGGGGCGAGCGCATGTGGTCGGTCATGACCACGCGGTTCCTCGGCGACGGCGAGGGCCGCCTCACGAGCCTCGAGGCGGTGGAGGTGGAATGGGACCGGGACCCGGAGACCAGGCGCCCGGTGATGCGGGGCGAGGTCCCGGGGAGCCGGTTCTCGATCGAGTGCGACCTGGCCATCCTCGCCCTGGGCTACGTCCACCCGGTGTGGGAGGGGCTGGTGGCGCAGCTCGAACGGGACGGGATGCGCCTCACCCCCCGGGGACACGTCGCGACCGGCGCCGGCTGGGAGACCAGCCTGGGGAAGGTCTTCGCGGCCGGCGACATGACCCGCGGCCAGTCGCTGGTGGTCCACGCCATCTCCGACGGCCGCCGGGCGGCGCGCGCCGTCGACGAGTACTTGATGGGCTCGAGTGAGCTCCCCCGGGGACCGCGGCGCGACCTGCCCGACATGCTCGCTGTCCCGGCGATCGGACCGGCCACGCCGGAAGCGGAGCGCGAGGCGGCGGTCCCCGGTGAGGGCGAGGAGGTGACCGCCGGGTCTTGACGCTCCGGCCGGGATCGTCGGAAACTGGCCGTGGCATGGCACCTCACGACCAGTACGACTCCTTCGACGCCACCGAGCTCTTCTGCCCACGGTGCAAGACCGCCCGCCCGGTGCGCCGGCATCTCCTCCTGGTGCTTCCCACCGGCAACCGCTACGAGTACCGCTGCAGCGTCTGCGGAACCTCCGTGGGCGGCAAGTCGGACGACGACGCCAGCGAGTTCGCCGAGATCCTGCGCCACACCGGCCCCCCGCCCTCGAAAGCCCCTTGACAGGCTACCGGCGCGGCACTGGCTCCTCGGAGTCACCTGCCATGGCAGCAACGGCAGTACCAACCGAGTCGCACTGCGGACACCGAGCTATGAAGAGTGCCCTTTCGAGAAGCCTCGTGCCACTGGCGCTCGCTGTCGCGCTGGCCCCCGCGGCCAGCGCCGGCATCATCCCGTCGGTCCTCTTCTGGTCGGACAAGAGCCTCGACGCTCCCTTGTTCGTGGCCGCCTCCGAGGCGTTTCAGCCGGATGGCAGCCCCTCGCCTGAGTACTTCACCACTGAACAGCAACAGTTCCTTCGTTCCCTGATCGCCGGCCCGAGACAGGGCAACTGCGTGCCGCTGGACGAGGTGTACGAGAGCTACTACAACCCACCGGACCAGTCCTCCTTCGACGCGGCCCTGGGCAACTCACCGCTGACCGTCATGGGTGAGGTGGTCGATCAGGGATACGGCTTCCACGGCGGCTTCCCCGGCCGGCTTTTCGCCATCCGGCCCAGCGAGATCCTCGGGGAGCAGCTCGAGCGACAGGCGATCTACTTCGTGTTCTACCCCGCCGGCACCTTCGAAGCCGGTCCCTATCTGTTCTGCAAGACGGATCGACGGCTGCCGCCGCCGCCGG
>CAZIIB010000667.1:0-2769 GCA_964539125.1 uncultured Thermoanaerobaculia bacterium
ATCGTAGCCGGTCGCCCGACGGCTGTCAAGCGACGATCCATCGGGTCGCTCCCCATCCCCTCGATCCCCTTCCCTCCCTCACGGGGGGAAGGGGACGCCCCCGCCCAGATTCGAGAAAGCCGGGCTGCTAGCATCGCCTCTCCGATGAGCGTCCGGACCGGTGCCTCCCCCTCCCTCCGGCGCGGGCGCGCCCTCGCCCCCGTCGCCGGGCTGTTCGCCTTCGCCGCCGTCGCAGGAGCGTTCAAGATCCGGGCCTACGACCTGTTCTGGCACCTGGCCGCCGGACGGTGGATCGTCGCACACGGCCGGGTCCCCGGGATCGATCCCTTCCGCTTCACCTCGGCCGGCGCCCCCTGGGTCGACCACGAGTGGCTCTTCGAGACCTCGGTCTACGGCGCCTGGCGTCTGGTCGGCCTCGACGGGCTCGTGCTGCTGCGGGTCGCCGCGACCCTCGTCCTGGCCGCCCTCCTCCTGGCGGGGCTGCGGCGCGCAGGGGCCCCTCCGGCGGGCGCCGCGGCCGTCGTCCTGGCGGCGGTCCTGGGCGCCCGGGCCCGGCTCTTCCTGCGCCCCGAGCTGACCACCCTCCTCGCCCTCGCGGCTCTCCTCTGGCTCCTCGGCGAGCTGCGCCGCGCCGGCCTGCGCCGCCGGCTCGGCCTCGCCGTCGCCGCCGTCGCCGGGACGGCGATCTGGGCCAACGCCCATCCCGGGGCCCTCGCCGCTCCGCTGGTGGCTCTCGCCTACCTGGTGGGCACCCGGCTTCCCAGCGGCTCGGGCCGGCCCCGCCGCGGCGACCGGCCGCTGCCCTGGAGCCTGGTGCTCGGCCTGCCAGCGCTCCTCACCGCCTCCCTGCTCGCGAATCCCTACGGCGCCGAGATCTTCACCGTCCCCCTGGCGATCGGCGCGTCCCTCCACGGCCTGCCCGCGATCAATCCGGAGTGGCTACCGATCTGGAACGGCGCCGTGGCCCGGGACTCGCTCTACTTCCTCGCCGCCTTCGTCGCGCTGGCGGCGCTCGCCCTCTTCGCCCGCGCACGGACCGGGCGCCTGGACCCGGCCTCGGGCCTGGCGGCGGCGGCCCTCACGCTGCTGGCGGCGACGTCGATTCGCCACCAGGCCCTCTTCTACGTGGGCGCGGCGGTGTTCGCCGGCGAATGCCTGGCCGATCTGACCGCGGCGCGGCAGGCAGGAGGCTACGAGCCGTCCCCGCGGACGGGCCTCCGTCGTCCCGGGGTGCTGGTCACGGTCCTCTGCGCCCTGGCCCTGGCCTGGGTGCTCTTCCCTCCGACGCGCGGCCCCCTCGCGCCGCGCCAGGGCCGCTACACGGTCGGGCTCGGTCTCGAGCGCGACCGCTTCCCCGACCATCTCGTCGATCGCCTGACCCGCTGGCCCGGCCTCGGCCACCTGTACAACAACTCGTCCTGGGGCGGCTATCTCCTCTGGCGGCTCTACCCTCCCCGCCAGGTGTTCAGCGACGGTCGCAACGAGGTCGACCCCGGCCTGCTCCGCGAGATCGGCGTCGCCCGGCGCTCGAACGCCGCCTGGAACGCCCTGCTCGAGCACTACCGGATCGACGGCGCCGTGGTGCGCTACGAGGATCGCCCGCTCGAGGTGGTGGAGCCACCGAGCCGACCCGGCGGCCGGCCGCGGGTCAGCCACCACACGCCCGACGCGGTCCTCTTTCCCCGCTCCGAGTTCGCGCTGGTCGCCTGGGACGATACGGGGATGCTGCTGGTGCGGAGGACCCCGGAGCGCGCCGCGCGCCTGGCCGCCGAGGAGTACCGTTACGTCGACCCGGAGGACTGGCGCACCACCCTGGAGCAGGCCGCCAGGGACCCGGCGTTCCGGCGCGGCGCCCTGGCCGAGCTCCGGCGCCGCCTGGCGGAGCCTCCTCTCTCCGCCCGCGCCGAGGAGCTCACCGCGGCGCTGCGGGACCTGCCTGCACCCGTGGGCCGATGACCGACGGGCACAGGTGTCCCGTTCGCGTCCTCCAGGCTGAGACGAGGAGTGGAGGGCACCCGGGGTGGGCGGTCAGCCCTTCCGGGGACCGACCTGGATCAGGTTCGTCACACCCGCCACACCCTCGGTGGTACGCGCCAGGTGCTCGGCCTCCTCCTTCACGTGCTCGGTGGGAACCTTACCGTTGAGCGTCACGTGGGCGTCGACCGTGTCGACGTCGATCTGGAAAGGGTTGATCTCCGGGGCGGCGGTGAGCTTCGCCTTGACCCGGGCCGTGATGGCCGCGTCGCGGGCGTAGGGCTCGACGTCGCGGCCCACGCGCTGGGCGCCCGCCGCGAGATCCTCGCCGGCCTGCTTCAGCCCCTTCCCCAGATCGCGGGCCGCGTTCTTCGTCTGTTCGGTGGCCTGCTGGACCTGCTCGGCGGCCTGCGCGCGGTCTCGCGCGGCCTCCTGCTTCGAGGGCGGGTTGCACGCCGACGCGAAGACCAGCGCGAGAGCACCGAGAGCTCCGAGGGCGACCATCCAACCCGGTCGGCCCGGCTTCGTTGTCCTCTGTGGGGTGTTCATGGCTCGTCCTCCTTCTTGGGTGGGTTAGGTCCCCCGACGGTCGGAGACTCAAGAACCGTGCCGGAGGGCGGCGCGCCGAAACGAAGCGCGGCGCCCCCGGACTCGCCGGAGGCGCCGCGAAGGTAGTGCAACCGAAGGGGAGGAGGCCCTACTCGCTCTCCACCGCCTCGGTGGGCAGGGCCCGGATGTCCTCGTCGCCGAAGTCGAAGAACAGCTCCTCCTCGACCTCGGGCTCGGTCTCGTACT
>CAZIIB010000668.1:0-2761 GCA_964539125.1 uncultured Thermoanaerobaculia bacterium
CCACCTCCATTCTTATCCGGCCGATCGAGGCCGCCGAGCAGGTTGAGGAGCGTGGTCTTGCCCGAGCCCGACGGCCCCATGAGGGCCACGAAGTCGCCGCGGGGTACCTCGAGGTTCAGGTGCCGCAGCACCTCCACCTTCTCGCGGCCGCGGAAGTAGCGCTTGGTGACGTCGGTCATCCGGATGAGAAGCTCGCCGTTCATGGTGGGATCTCCTGCCTCGTTCAGCCTTTCGGCGCCTCCGCCACCTCGACCTCCTGGCCGTCGGTGGGCGCTTCCGGCCCGTGGACCATCACCCGCTCTCCGGCCGTCAGACCCGAGAGCACCTGCACGTCGTCCCCCGCCTTCGCCCCCAGCCGGATCACCCGCCGCTCGAGGCGTCCGTCGCGCACCACCCAGACCACGTCCCGGGCCCCCTCCGAACGGACCGCCGCCCGGGGCACCAGGATCTGGGACCGCGGCCGCTCCGCCGCGTCCTGATCGGAGAGGAACGAGACCTTCACTCCCATGTCCGGGAGGATCCGGGGATCGAGCCGGTCGAAGCCGATCCGCACCCTGACCGTCGCCTTCTCGCGATCGGCCGCCGGAATGGTGGTGATGACGCGAGCGGGAATCTGCCAGTCCGGGTAGGCGTCGAGGACGGCGATCACGCGCTGGCCCTGGTGGACCCGCTGGATGTAGCTCTCGCCCACGTCGACCTCGATCTCGAGCGAGCTCATGTCGACCACGGTGCAGACGCCGGTGCGGGTGAAGCCGCCGCCGGCCGAGACCGGCGAGATCATCTCGCCGGGTTGGGCGTCCTTCGAGATCGCGACGCCGGCGAAGGGCGCCCGGATCACCGTCTCGTCCAGCGCCACCTTCTGGGCCGCCACCTGGCTCTCGGCCACCTTCACCTGCTCGCGCTCCAGGGCGAGCTGGGCCTCGAAGGCGTCCACGTCGGCCCGGGCGGCGTCGAGGTCGGCCTGGGCGACCACCGCCTTGGCCTTGAGATCCTCGGTTCGCAAGAGGTCGAGGCGCGCCTTCGTCAGGCGCACCTCGGTCTCGACCAGGGCGCGGCGAGCGGCCTCGAGGTTGGCCCGGGCCACGCGCAAGGCGGCGCGTTGGGTCGTGTCGTCGAGGCGGGCCAGCACCTGGCCGGCGGCGACCTCCATCCCCTCCTCCACCGAGACCTCGGTGATCTTGCCGGTGATCTTGGACGAGACGGTGGCCTCGCGCCGTGCGGTGACGTAGCCGGAGGCGTCGAGCACCGCCGGCGCGGCACCCCCCTGCTCGCGGACGGCGGCGGTCTCGACCCGCGGCGATCCCTCGCCGCCGAGACGCCACCACAGGAGGGCGGCGACGGCCAGGACCAGGAGCAGGGCGGCGAGCCACGGCCAGCGCCGCCGCGGCAGCCGTTCGGGCTGGCGGTCGATGCGCAGGTCGTCGAGGGAGGGGCGGTCTTCGGTCATGGTCGCTCGATCCACGTCTCGGTCGCCGGGCTCGCCCCTTCGTTCGAAGGCTCCCTCCGGCTCTCGCGGACGTACTTTAACCGCCTCGCCCCCGGGGAGCGCCAGTGGCTCCGGTCATCCCGGTCACCTGACAGATGTCAGGCGGCCCCCTCAGGTGGTCTCAGGAGGTAGTCTCGGGTTGCGATGAGCGTCCTCGAGCGGCGGGTGAGCGGGCTGACCGTGCGGATCGACCGCGACTCGTGCATCGGTACGGGCGCCTGCGTCAAGCTGGCGCCGGAGGTTTTCGTGCTCGACGACCGGCAGGTCGTGACCTTCGTGGACGAGCCGGAGGACATCGATCCGGAGCGTCTCGTCGACGCCTGCCGGAGCTGCCCGGTCTACGCCCTCGAGGCGTCGGATGACTGACGGCCTCCCCGGCGCTCACTCCTCGTTCGACCGCACGAGCAGTACCGGACAGGGCGCGTGGTGGAGCACGCGCTCGGTGGTGCTCCCCAGCAGGATCTGGGCGATCGGCCCCCAGCCGTGGGTGGCCATGACGATCAGGTCGTGCTCGTGCTCGGCGGCGTAGTGCACGATCTCCCGCGACGCCACTCCGACCACCGCCACCGTGTAGACGCGACCGCCGGGAAGGTGCTCGGCGGCGTAGGCGGCGAGGCGCGCCTCGGCCTCCGCGCGGTGGCGTTCGAGGATGTCCTGCCGGCCTTCCTCGCTCACCCCTCCGAGGATCGGCGGCAGGTGGTCCTCGACCACGTAGAGGAGGGTCAGCTCGCTGCCCAGCAGGCGGCTGATCTCCCCCGCCTGCTCGACGGCGGCAAGGGCGCAATCGGAGAAATCGGTGGTCACCAGGACGTTGGCGAGCTGGCTCATGGCGGTTCCTCCTCGGGCCTCATGGTAGCCGAGAACCGCGCCGAAAGAGCCGCCCGTGGAGGTGGGCCGGGCGATCGCGGGGGGAATGGAGGTAGTATCGAGGCGGCGCCACCGGGAAGGCCGGTGTTCACCGCCCCGTTTCCTCGATCATGAGCAGCACCTCGACCGTCCCGGAGGCCCTCCCGTCCCATCGCCACGCCCGGCCGTTGCGCCACCTCTGGGCGATCCTGGGCGCCGCCGTCCAGTGGCCCTTCTACAGGCTCTACGAGCGCCGTCTCGAGGCCGAGATGAAGAGCTGGGAGCTGCCGCGCCACATCGGCATCATCATGGACGGCAACCGGCGCTTCGCCCGCTCCCTGGGGACCTCGCAGGTCAGCTTCGGCCACGCCCGCGGCGCCGACAAGCTCAAGCAGGTGCTCTCCTGGTGCTACGAGGCCGAGATCCCGG
>CAZIIB010000669.1:0-2753 GCA_964539125.1 uncultured Thermoanaerobaculia bacterium
TCACCAGGCGCTGCGAATAGGGCTTCGCCGGTGGCTCGAAGGCGTGGTCGAGGTCCCCCTCGCTGAAGTGGAGCTCCACCAGCTTCGGCTCCAGCTCGAGCATCTCCTCCAGGTCGTGGAAGCGGGCCTTGACCCCCCAGGGGCGGGAGAGCGACGAGGTGTCCAGGTTTTCCGGCGGGTGCGGATCGAGGTCCCCCTCGCTGAAGTACTCACCCGCCCGCACCGGGCGCTCGAGGCGAACCCCCACGAGCTCCGGGAGCCGCTGGGGGGAGAGGCCCTTGCCCGGTCCGGAGATGCTCACCATCTCTCCGGCGACGATCGTTCCTTCCGCGAGGTCCCGCGCCGCCACCAGGCTCTTGCGCATGACCTGCCGATTGATCACCTCGATGGGGCAGAGGTGCTTCTCGGCCCTGCCGAGGGCCGTCTCGGCGATCCGCAGGTCGCGCACCATCTTCTTGAAGCCGTGGGGCTCGAGGCTGGACGCGTGGTCGGGTCCCGGGAGGGTCCGGTCGAGGGTCACGTGCTTCTCGATGATGGAGGCCCCCAGGGTGAGGGCGACCACCGGCACCGAGATGCCCCGCTCGTGGCCGCTGTAGCCGACCGGAACGCCGAAGCCCCGGAGGCGTTCGATGAACCGCAGGTTGAGGGCCTCGAAGGGGGCCGGGTAGGCGCTCACGCAGTGGAGGAGCGCGAACCGGGCGTCGATCGCCCGCAGATGCTCCACCGCCACCTCGATCTCATGGAGCGTCGACATCCCCGTGGACAAGATCAAGGGCTTGCCGGTCCCGGCGGCCGCGTCGATCAGCGGCTGGTTCACCAGGTCCGCGGAGGAGATCTTGTAGGCCTCGACCTCCAGCTCCTCGAGCAGCCGCAGGCTCTCGAGGTCCCACGGCGTGCACAGGAACCGGATGCCCCTCCGGTCGCAGTGCTCCCGAATGCGGCGAAAGTCGCCGTCGGAGAGCTCGCTCTCCTGGAGATTGCGCAGGACGTAACCGAACGACCACTCGGCTCGGTTGGGGTCCTGGAGCAGGGCGGGCGGGTAGAGGCTGGCGAGGTCGCGCTTCTGGAACTTGACGGCGTCCGCCCCGGCCTCGACCGCCACGTCGACCAGCCGGAGGCTCATGTCCAGGTCCCCGTTGTGGTTGATCCCGGCCTCGGCGATGACGAAGCACGGATGCCCCGCCCCGATCGGGCGATCTCCCACGTGGAGGACGGGCACGGTCGTTCGCTCGCTTGGTTCGCTCATCGGCTGCGCCAGGTCATCACCGCTTCGCAGACCGCGAGATCGAGGGAGCCGTCGATGTCCACAGCGCTCTCAACGGCCATCCGGAGAAGAGCGATCTTACCGCCCAGCCGGTTGCCATGCTCGCGGAGAATTTCGGGCCGCAGCAGGTAGATCGACCCGTTCTCGCGCAGCTCGGGCTCGCGGTCCTGGGAACGGGGCCGCCGCGCCGGGTCGTAGTTGAATGGCCGGGGGCGGCCGTCCTCCTCGCGCCAGAGGAAGCCGCGGAAGGGGACGACGGAGAGGAGCGAGTCGGCGTCTTCGCGGAGCAGCGTCTCGACGGCCGCCTCGATATCGTCCGGGGTCCGGATCGGAGCGGTGCACTGCAGGAAGAGCAGAAGGTCGGGGACGTACCCCTCGGCGTGCTCCAGGGTGTCGAGGACGTGGAGCAGCGCGGCCTCCGACGGGGCCTCGTCCGTGGCCAGCTCGACCGGCCGCTCGACGAGCTCGGCTCCCGCCTCCCGGGCGACCCGGGCGATCTCTGGATCGTCGGTGGAGACCACCACCCGGCCCACCGAGGGCGCGGCCAGGGCGTGCTCGATCGAGTGGACCAGGAGCGGTTTGCCGGCGAGCGGCGCCAGGTTCTTGCCCGGCAGGCGCCGGGATCCCCCGCGGGCGGGGATCACGCAAAGGACCGAAAGGGGGCGGAGCGGATCAGCCACCGCGCACCTCCACCGATCTCCCGGCCCGGAACGGCACGCCGTAGGCCCCGGTGTCGCGCGCCGGCCGGACCGAGGGCTCGAGACGCGGGTCGACCGCGGAGGCGAACGACTCGACCCAGAGGGCGACCGAGCCCGCGTCGAACCCCTTGCCCGACGTCTCCCAGCCGGCCCGCAGCGGAAGCTCCCGGAGGCGCCGGAAAGAGAACGATCGGGGCAGCCCCGCCGTCATCCGCAGCAGCTCGCTGGGGCCCAGCCGGTCCCGGCGCCCGCGCGCGGCTCCGAGCCGGTAGTGGATCCGGCGGCAGGCGCGCCGGTCGACCGGCCGCCCGTCGTCTTCGGCGACCGCTTCGGCGAGGGTCGCGGCGACTCGCCGGTGCGCCTCGCCGTCGACCGGCGAGAACCACGGATCGACCGCCTCGTGGAACGACGCCGTGGCCGGCCCGCCGCGGTCCTCCCGATGACCGGCCGCGAGGGCTCCGTCGAGCCGGGAGAGCAGCTCGTCGGCGTCGGCGCAGGCGACGCTCGCCGCGTCCACCGCGTCGAGGCGTGCCCAGGCGGGGAGCCAGGTCGGCTGCAGGACCGGCACGCCGGCGAGGGCGGCCTCGACGGCGGTCGTGCTGCCCCGTTGGACGAGGGCGCGGGCGGCGAGCAACCAGGGGAGGATCGGGCCCCCCCGAACCACCCGCAGTCGGTCGCTCTCCTCGATCAGCGCCCGGTAGGTCGCGTCGTCCTCGAAGGGATGGGGGCGCACCACCACCCGGAGGTCCGGTCTCTCGGCGGCGATCCGCGAGACGAGCCGCGCCAGACCG
>CAZIIB010000670.1:0-2745 GCA_964539125.1 uncultured Thermoanaerobaculia bacterium
CCCAGTGGCCGTACACATTGGCGCTGGAGGACCCACAGCAGGGGTAGCCGTGGTAATACGAGTCATAGTAGACGGGATGATCCCAGGAATCGACCATGGCCGCAGTGGTCATGCCCAGGGCCATGCCGAAAGCCATGTCGGCTGCCGGATTGTCGACCGGCTGGGCCTGTATGCCGTAGGTCACCGGCGGCGCATAGTAAACCGAACCGATCCAGGGCTGGTAGACGTAACCGGTGCCGTAAACCACGGTGCCGTCGGGTTCCACCACCGTGCCCAGGTAGCCGGGGGTGTAGCCGACATAGACCACATCCGGCGTTGCCCCGTACACGCGCACGAAAGTTGTATAGTACAGCGGCGAACTGGGCGGGATGGTGTAGATCGCTGCCGACACCGCGGCGGCCACCCACCAGGGGCCGTCCAGCGAGGGAGCCGTGAACCAGACCCCGGCTCGCAGGGCATAATAGGTGTGGCTGTTCACGCGAATGATCGGCGTCGCCGAATTGATCACATACTCCAGCGAGGTCCCCTCGATCGGCCGCAGCTGCGGCTCTCCGTCATACACGGCTGCGAAGCTCGGGCCGCCCGCGCGCGGTACGGTGGCGGTCTGCGGAATTGAATTGGCGATGACCGCTTCCCTGGCCTGCGGCGTGCCGGCAACGCAAGCCAGCACGACTCCGGCCGGCGAACTGGGCGGAATACGGCTGAAATCGGCCGGCAGTTGGTTGCCGGCCACAAAGCTCCAGGGACCCTGCAAGGATGCGGCGCGGTACCACCGCCCCGCTATCAGGATATAGTAAAAATTGCTTGCCGTATCCACGATCACATCCGCCGTGGTGTTGGCCGCCCACAACAGTGCGGTCTGGCTGATCGGCTGCAGGTTGGGCTGTCCCTTGAACACAATGAGCTCGGCCGGTTTTTCTCTGACATAGATTGCAGGCACGCCGTTGGCCAGTGAGGGCGAGGGCCGGGCATTGCCGCCGCTGAGCGGATCCACCAGCCGCCTTTCGACGAGCTTGTTGGCGACGGGTTCGATGCCCGGGGGCATATTAGTTGCAAGGCTCCAGGAGCCTTCAAGCGAGGCTGCGGACAGCCAGCCGTCGTAAACATGCAAAAAGCAGTTCGATTCCGATTTCCTGCGCAGGATCAGCGCACGGGTATTGACCACCCGCTCAAAGCCGCTGTCCGGCACATCGCGCCAAACAGGGCTGCCGCTGATGGGAATCAGGATCGCCGGTGAATAGCTGATGATAATCTGCGGCGGGTTATTCCTCACGGCAACCCCTTTGGGATGAACCGTGTCGGAGGCTGCCAAGGATGCCTCGAGCCGGTCGAGCGCAATGGTCATCGAGGACCCCTCGAACAACAACTGCAGTTGTTGCATATAGGATGCACCGTTGTCGGCCCGGGTGGGGAAGTTGCTGCGGGTAAAGTTCAGGTCCTCCAGGGTCACCTTGTGCGCCGGACGGTCCACTTCCGTGCGCGCCGTGCCCCAGATTACGCCGAAGCTCTCACCGGACTTGCCGGCGCTGCGGGCCCCCACCGCAGCCCGAAAATTCAGCCGGTTGTATTCCCACTTTTCGACCTGCGGCTGGTAGACCAGCAGATCCACGTTCCCGTCGGTTCCCATGAAGCTGAATTTGCGCGGCCAGGGGTCCAGGTTGGGCGCAGCGGGCGATCCGGCTGCGGGCTCCGCTGCCATGGCCGGTGCCGGTGCAACCCATGACGGCGATGGCCAAACCCCGCCGGCCATCGCTACCATGATTACCGCTATGACTGTTTTGATATTTATTTTGATATTGTGGACGCACATAATTATTCTCCCCACGCGTCTGATTCCCTGCAATTTTTCAGATTCTCAAAACGGAATTTTCATGAGACCTGCAAAGGTATTGCAGCGGTTCGGCGCAGTAAAGTAAAATCGATATCGTCAACGGCGGCATCGATGCATAATCAGACAAGCGGCGGATCTGAAGCGAATGTACAAATTGTCCCATCGGGCTATGGCCGCTGCGCGGCAGCCCCAGCATTCCGCCGAACTCCATCAGCGATACCTGGATCCCCACACCGGTCAAGAATCCGACCGGTACCCGGCGGGACAGGAAGTTGGCCCAAAACCCCAACCCGATAATCCGGCCGGGCAGGAAAAATCCGGCAGCCATGAGCGCCAGCAGGTTGCCCAGGGCAACCTATTCGGACGAACCTGGGGCTGCCATGCCGGCGAGTCCGGCGGCAAGAATGGCCGCGGTTGCCGAGTCGGCGCCGACCGCCAGGTGCCGGGATGACCCGAAGAAAGCGCAAAGGCTCATCGGCAGCAGAATGGCATAGAGGCTCGTGATCACCGGGGTACCGGCGATCTCGGTGCAGCCCATAGCCTGGGGGATGTTCAACGCCGCTAAAGTGATGCCGGCAATGACATCCCCCGGCACCCGGGACCGCTGGATCGGAAAAATCCCCTGAAACATCTGGGCACGGAAGTGCTTCTTGGCTTCCGTTTCTGGCATCGCGCCCATTTCTTCAGCAGCCTTCGGATTTTCCCCTTTCGTTCCCTACTTTAGAACCAGGCGGTCGATCATATGGCCTTGCGGCACACCGTGCCATCTCACCGCCACACGTTCGCCGACCTTGAAATCGTTCAGGCCGGCCTTTTTGTTTTTTATGATCAGTCTGGCATTCTCCGCCAGCGGACCGCCGACGGTAAATATTTGCTTCGATGCCAGGGGGCATTTAATGACCACCGTCTGATAT
>CAZIIB010000671.1:0-1952 GCA_964539125.1 uncultured Thermoanaerobaculia bacterium
CAAGTCGTGGTGGATCGGCGGTGGCGCGCTCGTCGCGGCGTGCGCGATCGGGGGGCCGGCAAGCTGCAGGTGCCGGTGGTCCTGTATGGGGTAGTGCTCAGCCTCGTCCTTTTCTCGGGCTGGGCGACCTGGATGCGGCCCTCGTGGTCTGTGGCGGGTCGGGTGCTCGTGAGCGCCGGTACCACGCTCTTCTTTGCCTCTGACCTGATGCTGGCCTGGAATCGGTTCGTGCACGCGTCGAAGCTACTCCACGTAGCGGTGATCGTGACGTATCACCTGGCCCAGCTCGCGCTGGTGATCACGATCGGGTTGCATGCCTGACCACCTGCAGCTCGAACTCAGAACGAGTTCCGCGAATGTCTCGGAACATTTGCTTGCCTGACAGCGTCTGTTAGATAGGCAGCAGTAGACAGCCGGATCAGGAGGAGAGTCAGGCATGGACGATGGGACGTACGATCGCGGGCAGCGGCTGTCAGGGGCACAGCGCCGGCTCGTATTCGGCGTGGCAATTGCGGTCGCGGTTGTCATCTTGTTGGGAGGGTTTTTCCTCGTCCGGTTCGCATTACGCGTCGCCGGCTACGGGGTTTCGGCGTCGCCAACGCCGACAGCCTTCGTCACGCCTGAGGCGGGGCCTGTGTTGGCCCTGGAGCCCACCGTGGCGAGGCCCGGCGCCGAGATTGCGGTACTTGGTGCAGGGTGGCTGCCGGGGGACGCCGTCACTCTGCGTCTGGTTCCGCCGAACCCGGACGATGGGGTGCCCGTCGACGTCTTGACGATACCTGTGAGGGAGGATGGCACCTTCGTGACCTCCTTCACCGTTCCGGTGATCCCGCCCTGGTCGGGTTATCCGAGCATTCGGGTGCAGGCCTTTGGCCCTGTAACTCAGGCCACGGTCAACGCTGTGCTGGAACTGACCCAGCCTACACCCGCACCGACCGCGACACCGACCCCAACTCCGACACCCGTGACGCCCACCCCCAGCCCCACACCGACGTTCACGCCTGCCGTCCCGACGCCTGTGACCCCGGTGGCCTCGCCTACGCCCGTGATCACGGCCTGGCGCGGAGAGTACTACAACAATCCCTCGCTCGCGGGCAGTCCTGCCGTCGTGCGGAACGACGCCATCCTGAGCTTCGACTGGGGTAACAATCCACCGGCTTCGGGAATCCTTGCGGACGGTTTCTCCGTGCGGTGGACGCGCACCGTCAATCTGCCTGCGGGTACCTACGACTTCTACGCGACCGCTGATGACGGCGTCCGCGTCTGGCTCGACGGTGAGCTGATCATTGACCAGTGGCACGGCGCTCAGGCCGTGACCTACACGGCGGAGCGGACCCTCGGGGCGGGCGGTCACCAGTTCGTCGTCGCCTACTACGAGATCTGGGGCGAGGCGAGCATCCAGTTCTGGTGGGAGCGCCAGGGCGACTTCCCACAGTGGCGGGGTGAATACTACGCCAACGCCGACCTTAGCGGTTCTCCTGCTCTGACCCGCAACGACGTCGCCGTGAACTTCGATTGGGGCACGGGCGCGCCGGCTGCCGGCCTGCCGGTCGACAGGTTCTCCGTGCGCTGGACCCGCACGTTGGTCTTTGCGGCGGGCACCTACCGCTTCCGGGTCCTGGTGGATGATGGTGCACGCGTCTTCGTCGACGGGACACAGGTCATCGACGCCTGGGCCAATGGCTCGGAGCGTGAGGTGACCGGCGACATTTCCCTGGCCCAGGGGTACCATACCGTCCGTGTCGATTACTTCGAGGCCAGCGGCGACGCCGTGATGGAGCTGAGTTGGGAGCAGCGCAATGCCTATCCCGATTGGAAGGGCCAGTACTGGAGCAACGCATCGCTCCAAGGGCTGCCGCTCGTCGTTCGGAACGACACCAACCTCGACTTCGACTGGGGCACCGGCTCGCCGGCCTCCGGCTGCAGGCGGTCGACGGCATGCAGCGCCACGG
>CAZIIB010000671.1:1962-2742 GCA_964539125.1 uncultured Thermoanaerobaculia bacterium
GATCCCCAGATCCCGGCGGACGGCTTTTCCGCTCGATGGACGCGAGCCCTTGACTTTGCCACGGGGACCTATCGCTTCCACGTCGTCGTGGACGATGGCGCCCGGCTTTGGATCGACGACCGGCTGGTGATCGACGCGTGGCAGGACGGCGCGGCGCGCGAGCTGACCGGGGATATTCCCCTGGCCGCCGGGACCCATACGCTGCGGCTGGAGTACTACGAGAACGTGGGGCAGGCACGCATCCGCCTCTACTGGGAATCGGTGACGCCAAGTTTCCCTGACTGGAAGGGCGAATACTGGTCGAATCCGTCGCTGACGGGAACGCCAACCTTGGTACGCAATGACCCCAAGATCGAGTTTGACTGGGGCAGCGGCTCCCCCGACATCGGCCTGCCGAGTGACAACTTCTCGGCGCGCTGGAGCCGCACGGTGACGCTGGATGCCGGTGTGTACGAGTTCTCGGCGATTGCCGATGATGGCATTCGCATCTTTGTGGATGGCCAACCCGTCCTGAATGAGTGGCACGCCGGCGCCAGCGACCACGTCTACCGCCAGGAGGTCTCGATTGCGGCAGGCCAGCACCTGATCGTGGTGGAGTACTACGAGGGTGGAGGGGACGCATCGGTGGTGGTGAGTTATCGGCGGCTGGGCAGTCTCCCGACAGCCACGCTCACGCCTTCGCCTACGGTGCCTCCGACCACTACCGCGACGCCCACCGTCACGCCGACGCCGACACCGACCCCTACGGCAACGCAGACCCCCACGCCAACACCTACGTCG
>CAZIIB010000672.1:0-2736 GCA_964539125.1 uncultured Thermoanaerobaculia bacterium
CGCCGGCACCATCGCCGGCCACATCCTCGAGTGCGGGCCCCAGTCGACCGGCGGCAACTTCTCCCGCTGGTGGGAGGTGCCCGACCTCTGGAACATCGGCTATCCGATCGCCGAGATGGAGGCGAGCGGAGAGTTCGTGGTCACCAAGCACGAGGGCACGGGCGGCATGGTCACCGTGGACACGGTCTCCGAGCAGCTCCTCTACGAGATGGGGGACCCGAACGAGTACATCACCCCGGACGTGGTCGCGGACTTCACGACCATCCGCCTGACCCAGGAGGCGCCCGACCGGGTGCGGGTCCACGGCATCGAGGGGCGGCCGAAGACGCCGTTCCTCAAGATCTCCGCCTCGCACCTCGCCGGCTACAAGGGCTCGGGCCAGATCACGGTCTCCGGACCCGGAGCGGTGGCCAAGGCGCGCCTCGCCGCCGAGACCGTCTGGAAGCGCCTCGAGCGCTCCGGCATCACGTTCGCCGAGGACTGCCGGGAGACCGAGCTCCTGGGCCAGGGGGCTGTGTTGCCGGGCATCTGGGAAGTGCAGGAGGAGCCGCCCGAGGTCGTCCTGCGCCTCGCAGTGCGCGACGCCGATCGCGCCAAGGTCGAGCGCTTCGGCAAGGAGATCGCGCCGCTGGTCACCGCCGGCCCGCCGGGCGTGACCGGCTTCGCCGGCGGCCGTCCCAAGCCTCAGGAAGTCGTGGCCTACTGGCCGGCGCTCCTCGCCCGCGAGGAGGTGGAGGGCCGGCTCGAGGTCACCGTCGAGGAAGCATGACTGCTCGAACCGCCTGGTACTCGGCCCTCCTCGGTACGGTGACCCCGGTCCTCTTGCTCGGCTTCGCGACGAGCGCCCTGGCCAACCGGCTGGTCTTCGCCGGCTGGGGCATCGGGGTCGCCCTGGTGGCGGCCCTCGTTCTGCGGCGGGCGTTCGAGACCACCTGGGGCCGTCCGGCGTCCGGCTGGCGGATCGCCGCGCGCACCTCGGCGCTCCTGGCGCCGGCCCTGGCGCTCTTCGCCTGGCTGGTGGCGCGCGATCCGGAGAGCCTGGACGTGGGCCTGCGGGCGGTGCTGCCCCGGCTCTACACGCCGCTCGCCACGCGCGCCGCCACCTACTACTCGCTGGCCGCCGCCGCCGCCGGGGCGGCCACGGCGAGCACGCTCGCCGCCGTGTGGCACCGAAAGGGGAGTTGAGCCGTGGCCCGAGTCCGCCTGTACGAGATCGCCCACGCCCGGAGCGGCGACAAGGGGGAGGCGAGCAACGTGGGCCTGATCGCCCGCACTCCGGAGCTCTACGAGGTGATCCGGCGCGAGGTCACCCCGGAGCGGGTCAAGGCGCACTTCGCCCGCGTCTGCCGGGGCCCGGTGGAGCGCTTCGAGGTGCCGAACCTCCTGGCCCTCAACTTCATCCTCCACGACTCGCTGGGCGGCGGTGGCACCGAGAGCCTGCTCACCGACGCCCAGGGCAAGACCCACGCGCAGGGTCTGCTGGTGATGGAGATCGACGTGCCGGAGGAGCTGCTCCGTGCCTGAGGAATCCACCCTGTCACGACACTTGGGTGTGGGAGGGGCATCGAGGGTGAGGGGGGCGATCCAATGAATCCAGCGCTCCGCGGAAGCCGAGCTGCTGATCGTAGCCGGGCCTGCCCGCCGTGGGCGGGGGGGCGTGCGCTCGACGAAGCCCCGAACGCCTCGTCGAGCTCGAGGAGAGGCCCGGACGGAGAATGCCTGTGACTGACGCAGCTGCGGAGCGCTGGGAGAGCCTGGAGGTGCGGCGCGAGGAGGACCTCCTCCACGTCACCCTGAACAACCCGGACAAGGCCAACGCCCTCTCGCCCACCCTCATCGAGGAGATCACCCGCCTCTACCGCCGGCCGCTGCGCGACGAGGGCGTCCGCGCCGTGCTGTTGTCGGGGGCCGGCAAGCACTTCTCGGCGGGCGCCGACCTGGCCCACCTGCGCGCCCAGCAGGAGGCCTCCTACCAGGACCATCGTCTCGACTCCCAACGCCTGCGCAGCCTGTTCGAGGCGGTCCTCCACCAGGAGGTGCTGACCGTAGCCCTGGTCCACGGCGCGTGCGTGGCGGGGGGCTGCGGGCTCGCCACCGCCAACGACTTCGTGGTCGCGTCCGAGGACGCGCGGTTCATGTACAGCGAGGTGCGGATCGGCTTCGTCGCCGCCCTGGTGGCGACCTTCCTGCGGCTCCGGGTCCGGGGCTCGGACCTGCGCGAGCTGCTCCTCGCCCCCGACTTCGTCGCCGCGGACCGGGCGCTCGAGATCGGCCTGATCAACCGGGTGGTGCCGCGGGGCGACCTCGAGGCGGCGGCCCGCGAGCTGGCGACGGGCATCCTCGAGAGCGCCAGCTCCCAGTCGATCGCCCTGACCAAGCGGCTGCTGCTCGAGGTCGTCGGCCGGCCCTTCGAGCAGGCGCTCGACCGGGCGGCCGAGGTCAACGCCATCTCCCGCTCGACCGAGGACTGCAAGCGCGGGATCGCGTACTTCCTGGAGCACAAGAAGCCGCCGAGCTGGCGGGAGTAGGCGGCTAGCCGGTTTCGACCGCCACCGCCTGGAGGATGGCGAGGGGGCCGTGGCGGCGGACGGTCTCGAGGCCTTCGCGGTCCTTGACCAGGAGCGAGCCGGCGAAGCCGAGGGCGTTGACCGACACTCCCTCGAAGGTCTCCCGGCGGCGCGGCACGAGGAGCATCCAGCGACGGGTCGCCAGCAGGTTGTAGGGCGCGGTCGACCG
>CAZIIB010000673.1:0-2728 GCA_964539125.1 uncultured Thermoanaerobaculia bacterium
CGATCCGCAGGCCGCCGAGGCGGCCACCGCCGCGGGCATGACGCCCCTCCAGGTGCTCTCCCGGGTGCGCCTGCCGCTGGCCGCGCCGGTGATCATGGCCGGTGTGCGCACGGCGGCGGTGCTCACCGTCGGTACCGCCACCCTGGCGGCCTTCATCGGTGCCGGCGGCCTGGGCGAGCCGATCGTCACCGGCCTGCAGCTCGCCGACACCCGGATGATCCTCTCGGGCGCCCTGCCGGCGGCGCTCCTCGCCGTGGCGGTCGACCTGGCGCTGGCCGGAGTCGAGCGCCTGGTCACTCCGCGCGGGATAGGATGACGCGCATGGACCCGGTCCGGACCGACCCGTCGGCCATCGCTCCGGGCTCCGCGGCGGAACGGGACGGCGCCGCGCGGCGCGCTCACGCCGGCGCCATGGCGCGGCGCCTGGAGCAGATCCGCGAGCGCACCCTCGCCCTGGTCGCCCCCCTCGAGTGGGCGACCCTACGCAAGCAGCACGTTCCGATCCTCTCGCCCATGGTCTGGGACCTGGGCCACGTCGCCAACTTCGAGGAGCTCTGGCTGGTCCAGCGGGCCGTGGGCGAGGCCCCGCTGGTCGAGGCGTACGGACCGATGTTCGACGCCATGCTGAACCCGCGCAAGGACCGCGAGCGCCTGCCGCTGCCCGACCAGCGGGTGCTCTACGAGTACCTCGGCCGGGTGCGCGAGCGCTCCCTCGAGACCCTCGAGCGATGGGCCGAGCGGGGGGCCGGCGGAGATCGCCTGCTCGCGGACGGCTTCGTCTTCGAGCTGGTGGCCGAGCACGAGGAGCAGCACCAGGAGACCATCCTCCAGGCTCTCCAGGTGATGGAGGAGCCTCCCTACGCACCGGCGCTGCGGCGCCACACCCCACCCGGCGGCCCGATACCCGGTGAGATGATCCGCGTCGCCGCCGGCGCCTTCGAGATGGGCACCGGCGGGCCGGGCTTCGCCTATGACAACGAGCGCGAGGCCCACGCGGTGGATCTCCCCGCCTTCCTGATCGATCCGGCGCCGGTGACCCAGGGCGAGTACCTGGGGTTCGTCGAGGAGGGCGGCTACCGGCGCCGCGAGCTCTGGAGCGAGACGGGCTGGCGTTGGCGGGAGGAAACGGGAGCCGCCTGCCCTGGGAACTGGCTGGCCGCGGCCGGCGGGAACGGTGGCGGCTGGCGCCTACGGACCATGAACCGGATCCGCCCGCTGCCCGCGCGGGAGCCGGTCACCCATGTGACCTACTGGGAGGCCGAGGCCTTCGCCCGCTGGGCCGGCAAGCGCCTGCCCACCGAGGCGGAGTGGGAGAAGGCGGCGACCTGGGACCCGGACGGCGAGGGCCCCGGCGGCGTCCGCGGACGCAAGCGCCCCTTCCCGTGGGGCGACGAGCCGCCGACGCCGGAGCGGGCGAACCTCGACCAGCTCGCCTTCGGGCCGGCCGAGGTCGGCGCCTACCCGGCCGGCGTGAGCGCCTACGGGATCCACCAGATGGTGGGCGACGTCTGGGAGTGGACCTCGAGCGACTTCCACGCCTACCCGGGCTTCGAGGCCTTCCCCTACCCCGAGTACTCGGAGGTCTTCTTCGGCCCCGACTACAAAGTCCTCCGCGGCGGCTCCTGGGCCACCCGGCCGGCGGTGGCCCGGGGGACCTTCCGCAACTGGGACTTTCCCATTCGCCGACAGATCTTCACCGGCTTCCGCTGCGCGCGGGACGCCCCGTGAAAGGCCGAGCCGGCATGAAACCGAGCGAGCGGATCGTGATCGAGCTCCACCGGGACGGCGAGGAGGTCCCGGGGTTCCGCGAGGAGCTCCGCGGCAGTCTCTCGGAGCGCCCCCGAAGGATCCCGTCGAAGTACTTCTACGACGAGCGCGGCTCGGAGCTGTTCGAGGAGATCTGCGAGCTGCCGGAGTACTACCCCACCCGCACCGAGCGCGCCCTGCTGGAGAGCCATGCCACCGAGATCGTGGAGGAGAGCGGCGCCGAGGAGCTGGTGGAGCTGGGCTCCGGAGCGGCGACCAAGACCGAGCTCCTCCTGGACGCCATGGAGGCGGCCGGACGCCTGCGCCTCTACGTTCCGTTCGACGTCAGTCACACCATGGTCGAGCAGGTCGCGCACCGCCTCGCCGAGCGCTACCCGGAGCTCGAGGTCCACGGGCTGGTGGGGGACTTTCTCGGTCACCTGGGCAAGGTCCCGGTGGGAGGCCGGCGCCTGGCGGCCCTTCTCGGAGGCACCATCGGCAACCTCTACCCGGGCCAGGCCCGGCGCTTCCTGACCGGCGTCGCCGAGAGCCTCGCCCCGGGCGATTGCTTCCTGCTCGGGACCGACCTGATCAAGCCGGTGGCGGTGCTCGAGGCGGCCTACAACGACGCCCGGGGAGTCACCGCCGAGTTCAACCGCAACATCCTCCGGGTGGTCAACCGCTTGACCGAGGGCGACTTCGATCCCGAGGCCTTCCGCCACCGGGCGTTCTTCAACGTCCAGGATCACCGGATCGAGATGCGCCTGGTCTCGGCCCGCGACCAGACGGTCCACCTGCCCGCCCTGGAGCTCGAGATCGAGATCGCCGCCGAGGAGGAGATCCTCACCGAGATCAGCACCAAGTTCGATCGGCCCAAGGCCGAGACGCTCCTCGCCGCCTCCGGCTTCGAGCTGGTGCACTGGTACACCGACGCCGAGAACCGCTTCGCCCTCTCGCTCTCCCGCCGCGTCTGACCAGCCGC
>CAZIIB010000674.1:0-2724 GCA_964539125.1 uncultured Thermoanaerobaculia bacterium
TCAGCTTCTCGTTGACGAAGCCGATCTGCTTGTAGATACGCCGCTCGTTCTGGGCGGACGGTCCGGTCGTGAGCGCCTTCTTGAGGGAGGCGCCGGCACTCTCGTACTGGCCGAGGGCAGTCTGGGCCTGGCTCGCGTAGTAGAAGGCCAGCCAGTCGCCAGGCTTCTTGGCCGCAGCCTTCTGGAAGCTGTCGGCGGCGCCCTGGTACTGCTTTGCGCCGAGCTGGGCTTCGCCCAGGCTCAGGAGGTTGTCGTAGCTTGCGCTCTGGTTGACCAGAGCCCTCGCCTGCTCGACCGCCGCGGCGTAGCTCGAGCTCTTCTGGGAAGGGTTCTCCCGCGCCTCGCGGATCAGGGCCTTGACGTACGCGGTCCGGTTTTCGGTCGAGGGGGAGGCCTTGACCGACTGGCCGAGAGCCTTCACCGCTTCGGCGATCTGGCCGGCGTTGAACGCCGCGACGCCGTACTGATACTGGACGTCTGCGTCGTTCGGCTTGTTGTGAGCGGCGTCGCGCAGAGCGGCGAGCACGTCGCCCGAGCGGCCGCTCTTCTCGAGGGCGATCGTCTTGTTCTTGAAGTAGGCCGTCTGCTGTTGGCCGGGCAGGCTGGAAGGGTTGATCCGAGAGTAAAGCTGTGCGGCGTCGGCGTAGCGCTTCGTAGAGAGGAAGCTGTTGGCCAACGCGAACTGGAACTTGACGCTGTTCGGATTGAGGTCGTAGGCCTTCCGGTAGGCCTTGAGGGCATCCTCATCGCGGTTGAGCTGCGAGAGGGACCAGCCCAGCATGAAGTAGCCGTCGGCATAGTCAGGGCTGGACTCGACGACCCCCTGGAACTCTTTGGCGGCCACGCTGTAGTTGCCGGCCTTGAACGCCTTCACGCCCTCGTCCCAGCCGGCGCGTGCAGGAGCTGCCACGCCGAGGACGAGAGCGGCGGCGATCAGTGCCTTCGTGATGTTGTTCATGGCGTTGTCCTTTCTGGCCCGACGGCCCCGCGGTGTCGCTGGTCGGTCGAGGAGGGGACCGATGACCTCGTTCCCCATAGCAAGTTCTGTGCCTCAAGATCTCCGACTCTCCATCGGGAGGGTGAGCCGCCGTCAACGACTCTGCAACAGCGATCCCACACGCTCCAGGAAGGTCTTGGACTGGTTCGGCCCCAGAGCGCCCGAGACGACCTTCTCTTCCGACCGGATCAAGTCGAGGACGGCATCGACCTCTCGACCGTTCTCCAGCTCGGTCCGGCTCATCCGGTAGACGGCCTCCAGGTCGGGGAGCCGGTCGTGATTGCCGAGCAACTCGGTCGCCTGTCGGTGGATCTTCCCGGCGATCGACGCGAGCTCGGCCGGCGTCATCGTCTTGAGACGCTCCGTCTCGATCGAGCCGACGCTCTCTCGCAGGTTGACCAGGCCGGAGGTGATCAGCCCGTAGAGCAGCTTGCAGGCCTCGAAGGGGCTCATCCCGAGCCCTGCCGCGATCTCCTCGATCGAGCGCCTCTCGTCGACCTTGCAGATCAGCTTCCATTCGCCCGGCGTGAACGAGACCGAGGTGGTCGCCACCTCGTTGGTGAAGACCGGCACCAAGCGGGTCGACGGAATCCGCTTCGAGAGCACCTGCCACTCGTCGATCCGCCGGGCCGCCTCCATCAGGAGGTTGGTGTTCGACTTCTGGATGGTGGTCGTCTCGATCTCGCGGCCCGGGGTGAAGACGAAGTCTCCCGCGGTCCAGATGGCGAGCTCGTAGACCGCCTCCTCGCCCGCGAGGTCGCCGGTCTCGGCGTGGACGATCTGCCCATTGCGCAGGAAGATCTCGCCGCTCGCTCCGGCGCTTCTCAGAGTGAATGCGCCGGTCTTCCCGGACACCGAGACGAGCTGAATGATGTCCGGGAGGGGAAGCTCCTTGAGAGATCCCTGGAACGCCATGGCGTCAGCGCCTTACTGCAACCGGAAGTTCACCGTCAGGTTGTAGTACACGGCTACCGGCTTGCCGTTCAGGGTCGCCGGTTTGAACCTCCATTGCTTGATCGCGTCGACCGCCGCCTGGCTGAGACCCATGGGCAGGCCCTTGAGGACCTTGACGTTGGTGACGGTGCCCTGCTTGTCGATGATCGCCTGGACGATGACCACGCCCTGGACCCTCGCCTTCCGGGCGATCTCCGTGTACTGCGGCTGCGGGGCGTTGGTCTTGACCGGGGCGACCACGTCGCCGCCGACCTGGATCGGTCCCTCCGGCTCCGGGCTCGGCGGTGGCCCCTCCGGGATGTCGAACACCACGTCGGTCTGAGGCAGGTCGACTTCAGGCTGGATCTCGTCCGGAAGCCGAATCGGCTCGGGCTCGTCCGGAGTCGGGTCCGGAATCGGCACCTTCATCGCCTTCGGCTTCGGAATCTCCTGCTGCTGCTTCGGCGGCGGCGGCTTGAACCGTACCTGCTGGACGACGTAGATCTTCGGCTTCTCCGCCGGCTTGACCGGTCCCGAGGTGAGCTTCGGGAAGGTGATGAGCAGGAGGACCAGATGGACCACGATCGCGGCGGCGACCGCGATGCGCATGATCTTCCGGTCCTCCTCGTACTCCAGGGCGAAGGTCGTCGTCAGATCGGAGGCGTCGTAGGCCTCCTTGCCCTGGGCGCCCTTCGTCTGGCTCGCCGAGCGGCCAGGTTTCCTCTCGTCAGCCATGACGTCTCCTCGTCAGTACCAGAATGCCTCGATCTCGCGCTGCGTGGGGATCGAGATGT
>CAZIIB010000675.1:0-2717 GCA_964539125.1 uncultured Thermoanaerobaculia bacterium
TGCCGGTCACGAACTCCCCGGCCGCCCAGCGCGCGAGCCAGCTGTAGAGGGTCGGAGTGAGGGCGAGCTCGTCGATGGCCAGGTCCTCGTACTCCACGAAGCCGTCGCCGTAGAACGGGGGAAGGAGCGCCGGCTGGGGCGGCGGCAGCTTTGCCCTCCGGCCGGGACCGTCCCAGGGCTCCAGGGGGTCTCGGAACAGCCGGAAGACCGCTTCGCGGTCACGGCGGGCTCCCTCTCCGGGGTCGGCGAGGCGGGCCAGGCGATCGGGCTCGGTCAGGTCGCCGGGCGAGCCGGGCCCGAAGAGAAAGTACGCCCCCTCGTTCACCCACTGACTGTTGACCATCCGCTCGAAGAGCGGGAAGACGTGCTCGAAGAAGACCACCTCGGCCGGCGCCTCGGCCCAGCCCCGGCGGACGTAGAGATCGTAGATGACGTCGTAGAGGGTGACGACGCCGTAGAGGCCCTGGCCGAAGTTGGGCGGGGTCACCGCGACCATGGCCGGCTCGGCCTCGAGGATCTCGGAGCTCCCGCGCAGCTTGACCGTGGCGCGCACGGGGCCGTCCGAGACGTCGTCGTACCAGCCGTCGTTGTTGGCGAAGGTCACGGCCGGCTGGTTGGTGGCCGACGCGGACTTGCCGTCGCCTCCCAGCACCAGCAGCCGACCCGCCTCGTCGGTCCGCAGCTCGCCCAGCGGAACCTTGATCGGCCCACTGCCGGGAAAGGTCACGTAGCCCTGGTCGAAGCGGTAGGCCGCACCGGAGGTCTCCGTGCCGGAGATCTCGACCGGACCGGGATCGTTCACCAGTCCCTGGCGCAGCGCTCCTTCCACCGAGGCGTTGCGAAAGGTGGTCGAGAGCGCGTACTGCTTGAGGTCCATGGCGTTGGCGAACTTGTACCAGGCCGCCTTGCGGTTGGCGAGGTGCACCTCCCACGTGATCTCGGCCTCGGCGGCGGTGATCTCGCTCACCACCCGACCCTCGGCGTCGTAGCCGTAGATCCGGAAGCGCGCGGCCTCCTTGCGCACCTCTCCCTTCGCGTTCTTGTAGCCCGGCGGCGACGGCTCGGCCGGGCGTCCCGGCACCTCCGGGGCGAGGTAGTAGTCGTCCGCGGGCGCGTTGCCGACGCGAGCGACGCCGATGGCGGGATGGATGGCGCAGCGGACGATGGTCTTCTCGGGCATCGAGGCTCCTCCCCGTCGGCCCTGGAGCGGGAAGCGCGGGCCGGCGACGATTCGGGTGATCCATCGATCGAACGATCCCGAGAATTCTATATCGAGAAAACGATCCCGCGGCGGCACGCGTGTAAACTCCGGCCGCATCCTCTTCCACCGATCGACGTCGAGCTCGGCCAGGCCATGCCGGTCCGCGACCCCCTGTACATCCTCACCCTGCTCTGCCTGTTCGTCGTCGCCTCGGAGTGGCTCGCGCGCCGCACGCCGCTCCGCCATCTCGGCGCGGCGCTCCTGGTGATCCTGGTCACCGCCCTGGCGGCCAACCTCGGGCTGCTCCCGGCGGGCTCCAGCCCCCAGGCCCCGGTTCCGGTCTACGACGCGATCTTCACCTACCTGGCTCCGCTCGCGATCTTCTGGCTCCTCCTGCCGGTGTCGCTCCGCGACCTCGCGCGCGCGGGGCTGCCGATGCTCGCGCTGTTCGGGATCGGCGCGGCGGGCGTGGTGCTGGGGGCGCTCGTCGCCGCGCGCCTCGTCGATTTGGCCTCCGTGGGCCCCCTCTACCCGGCGGTGGCCGGGATGTACGTCGCCACCTACACCGGTGGCGGCATCAACTTCAACGCCGTCGCCCTGGGCTACGACGTGGTCCGCGACGGCGGGCTCTTCGCGGGCGCGGTGGCGGTGGACAACGTGATCACCGCGGTCTGGATGGTGGCGACGATCGCCCTGCCCCGCCTGCTGGCACCGATCTTCGGCCGGCGTGGCGCCCCGGAGGCGGCCGACGCACCGTCCGATCACCGCCTCCCCGAGCCCGGCACGGAGGACGTGGAGCGGGTCGGCCCACTCGACGTGGGGCTCGTCCTCGCCCTCGGCTTCGCCGCGGTGCTCGCCGCCGACCGCGTCGCCGCGGCCCTCGCGGGCGCGGGCCTCCAGGTCCCGTCGATCCTCGTGCTGACCGCGCTGGCCCTCCTGCTCGCCCAGGTCCCAGCGATCTCGCGGCTCCCCGGAGTCCGGGTGGTGGGGATGTTCGCCGTCTACCTCTTCCTGGCCGTGGTCGGCGCGTTCTGCGACGTGGGCAAGCTGGCGGCGCTCGGGCGGGGGGCGCTCTTGCTCCTCGCCTTCGCGGGGGTCCTGGTGCTGGTCCACGGCGTCGTCAACTTCGTCGCCGCGCGTCTCCTCCGGATCGACGCCGACACCGCCGCGGTCGCCTCCCAGGCCAACGTCGGAGGCTCGACCTCCGCCCTCGCCCTCGCCCGCAGCCTCGGCCGCCCGGACCTCGTGCTGCCCGGCGTGCTCGTGGGCGCCCTGGGCAACGCGCTCGGCACGTTCATCGGCTTCTGGGCCGCCGCCCGGCTCTTTCAGTGAGGCTTCGCTTCAAACCGATCAGGCGTCTCGAAGGACGTAGAGCTCGCGTGACGGAGCTCCCCCACCCACGTCAGGCAAGCGAGACCGCGCTCACCGGCTCGGCTACTCCAGACCGCTGGATCCATCGCATCCCCCCCGCATCCCCTCGATCCCCTTCCCACCCCGAGGGGGGGAAGGGGACGCC
>CAZIIB010000676.1:0-2716 GCA_964539125.1 uncultured Thermoanaerobaculia bacterium
CACGGGGGCCTCCATCAGTGGATCCGCGGCTCGGTCAAGGCCGCGGCCGGAGTGCCCGGCGGCCGAAGCTCCGAGGGCAGGAAGAAGCTCACCGTCCCCGGCGTCTCCGCGAAGGCCACCGTGGCCCGCTCGGGGAAGACCTGGAGGAGCCGGCCGAGGCCGCGGGGCGTGAGGATCATCCGGCCGATGAAGGGGTAGAGCCGGGCGCACGGCTGCCGGAACCGGCGGACAGCATCCCGCGAGTCCTCGGGCCAGCCTTGCAGCTCGACGAGGTCCATGACCTCGGCCTTGTGGGTCCGTAGCGCCTCGCGCAGATCCTCGGGGACGGCCGTGACGGGACGGAACCGCAAGCGGTCGCCGACGACGACCAGCTCGACCTGGCGGGCCTGAAGCTCGGAGAGGATTTCGGAGGGCGTCACAGCTCCCCCCATTCCGGGTCTTGGGTGTCCGAAACCGGCCCAATCGGCCCAATCGGCCCAGAAACCTCGGGAGAGGGCGGTGCCAGTGGACTTTCTGGGCCGGTTTTCTGGGCCGGTTCCGCGCTGGAGTCTTCAGAACCGGCCCAGAGAAGCGGCCCATCGTCAGCCGGTTCATCGGGGTCCTGGGCCGATTGGGCCGATTGGGCCGGTCTTGTAGAGGGGATGACCGTAGCGGCCAGCAGGTGTACGACCTTGCGCCGGGCACCCTGGAGGGTCACCCGTACGACGTTGCGGCCCCGGGCCGTGTCCGTGCTCGCCAGGAGCCCGCGCTCCCGCATGCGCTTCCAGAGGACCTGAGCGGAGATCGAGAGCCCGTCGGCGCCGGCGGCTTGCTGGACGCACCTGTAGGAGGCGTTCGGATCGAGGAAGAGATCCCGTCCGCTCAGCCACCCGATCCGCTCGCCCTGGGGGTACCAGGACCCGCCGGAGCCGTCGTGCCGCCACCCCCAGACGTGGGGGTCCTCCGGGACGTCGCCGGTCGGACTCGCCAAGTGAGCTCGGCCCGAAGCGATGGCCGAGGCCACGAGTTCGATGAACCGCCCGGTCGGCTCGACCGCGCCATGGTGCTCGGCCTGGGCGGCGGCGGCTCGTCCGAGGGCCTCCCACCCCCGCCGCCAGAGCTCCTCGGCCTCGTCCTCGCCGAGGGCGCCCACCTCCCGGGTGAAGGCGAGGAAGGTCTCCAGACCGAAGGCCAGCTCGGCCACGATCGAAGGCGTCCGCCGGTGTGCAGACGAGCTCGCATGCGCCCGCGCCCGAAGCTCGCGTACTCGGACGGCTCGACGGTCTTGGAGCTCCCCGTAACGGCCGGCGACCCACTGGAGGAACGCTGCCATCGCCTGGGCATAGAGCCCGCTCGCGGCGTTCTCCTGGCAAATCGTCAACTTGTGCCAGTCCGTCCCCCCTTGGGTGAGCTCCAGGATGAAGATCCTCGCCCGGACCGAGTGGGCGTTCGGGACGTCCTCGCCGGTCGAGAGGATGAGGCCTCGCGGGTACTTGACCGGCCGGAGCGAGCCGTCGGCGCGGAGGCGGTTTCTGCCCGCCCGGTTGCCTTGGGCGCGGATCAGCCGGGCCGCTTCGCGGTGGAGCCGCTGGACGTCGAAGGAAGTTCCCTCCGGGGCGAAGTCGTCGACGACGAGGAGTGCGTCCTTGGCCGAGAAGGCGAGGACCTCGAGAGAGTTTCCCGTGCTGCTCCAGGAGCCGGGAAGGTGGCGGGCATCGAGCCCGGCGCCGAAGTGCTGCTCCGCCAGCGCCACCAGCTCCGTCTTCCCCTCGCCGGTCTGCCCGGCGACGTGGAGACCGAAGTCCGGGGCGCCCAGGACCGAGCGCCAGACCGCGCAGTAGATGGGGAGCGAGATCTCGTCGGGCACCACGTCGAGCATGCCCAGGCTCGCTTGGACGGCCCGCACCAGATCGTCCCCGGCAGGAGGCTCCGGGAGGGAGAAGCGCTCGAGCTGCGACGGCGGCTCGGTCTCCACGCCAGGAACCGGCCCAACCGGCCCAATCGCCCCACCCGCGTGGAGGTAGCACCACTCCGTGCCGATCCGGCGCCAGCCGAGGTGGGTGAAGACGGTGCGCGACTCGATCCGGTCGCTCAGGTGCTGGATCGCGGCCCGGGTATGGTCCTTGACACTCATCCCGGCGTTGAGGATGGCCGAGGCGCCGAGCTTCTCGGCCACCCACCGCATGGTGGGGAACTCACTGCTCGCGATCTCGAACCGATGCTCCCGCCCCTGGTGGTGTGCCGCGATCTCGAACCCCCGCTGACTCTCTACACCGTCGTCGCGATGGATCTCCCCGACGATCGTCGCGGTGAAGTTGGTGAGCAGGACGGGGACCTCGCCGTCTTTCGTGGCCCTCAGGTGGACGAGGCCGTGCTCGGTCGCCTGGTACGGCGGATCGTCGCCGGGGGCCGGTGCTGCCGAGCGTGCGTGCGCCGGGGGCGGGATGAGGGACAGACCTTGGAGGGCTGCGTCGACGAGCTTGGCCGGCGCGCTCACCTTGCCCTTGAGGGCTCGGACCGCTACCTCGCGGGCCGTCTGGACCCCAAGCGGATTCGAGCCCTCGAGGTCCCCTGCGATGCGGGCGAGCACCTTCTGGACGGCTGCGGGCTCGGGGTCTCGCCCCAGGGCCCACAGATCCTGGAACGCCGCGCCGGCGGCTTCAACGGCCGCCTCCGGCCTCGGCGGCTCCCAGACCCCTGTCTCCGCCACGAGCCGTTCCAGCTCGGCGACGATCTC
>CAZIIB010000677.1:0-2715 GCA_964539125.1 uncultured Thermoanaerobaculia bacterium
GTCAATGAGAAAATCCCCGGCTGCTCATTGTCTCCGCTGGCAACGTCGAAGACCCTAGCGATTGGTCCCAGTACCCTGACAGCAACTTCACAGATGGCATCCACGATCCTGCGCAGGCCTGGAATGCCTTGACTGTAGGAGCATTCACCGACCTGATCGATGTCGGTCCCAGCCCAAGTCTCCAGCCGATTGCGGCCGCGGGAGGGCTCAGTCCATTCAGCACAACCTCCCTAACTTGGGACCGCCACTGGCCTCTCAAACCTGACGTGCTGATGGAGGGCGGCAACGCAGCACAGGACGGTCTGGACGCCCAGTTTAAGCCTTCTAACCACTCACCACGATCTTACCAAACGACACTTTAGCAGTACCAATGCCACGAGCGCTGCGACAGCGTTGGTAGCGAGGATGGCAGCCCAACTGATGGTGGCCTACCCAGAGTTGTGGCCTGAGACTATCCGGGGCCTAATCGTTCACTCCGCCGAGTGGACCGAGGAAATGCTGAAGCGGTTTCTGCCCAAGAATACAACCAAGGACAACTACCGCGACTTAGTCCGTACATGTGGATTCGGAGTACCGAGTCTAGAGCGCGCCGAATGGAGTGTTTCCAACTCGCTGACGATGGTCGCGCAAGAATGGCTGCATCCCTTCCTGCGAGAGGATAGCAACCAACCAAGGCTGCGAGACATGCACCTCTACGATCTTCCTTGGCCTCAGCAGGCCCTTGAGGACCTTGGGGAAACCCGAGTAGAGATGCGAGTTACGCTTTCATACTTCATCGAGCCAAGCCCTTCCGCCCGAGGGCCGCGTTCCCGATACAGATATGAGTCGCATGGCCTTCGGTTCGACGTCCAGCGACCCCATGAGTCTGTCGAAGACTTTCGTGCTCGCATTAGCGCAGCCGCAAGGGACGAAGAGTCCGGGGCTGGTACACGAGGGACCGATCCCGATTGGCTCCTTGGTAAGAACAACAGGCATCGCGGCGCTCTGCATAGTGACATCTGGCGCGGTACAGCGGCTGACTTGGCCGGCCGGGGAGCGATCGCCGTCTATCCATCTCTTGGTTGGTGGAAGACCCGTCCGCATCTTGCGCGCTACAACTCTCCCATTCGGTACGCCGTTCTGATCTCGATCAAGGCTCCCGAAGCCGAAATGGACCTTGCGACGGAGGTCGCGACCCAAATAGGTGTGCCGGTATCGGTTAGCACCTAGAGCGGTTGGTGCCCCGGCAGCCCCCCCCCCAAGCCGAACAAGCGCGAGCTTGGCGGGCGTGGAGAGAGGGCTTCCGACACTCCAATCGGCGCTCGCGCCATTGAATCGGGAACTCCCCTCCGTGTCCTGCCTCTAGCTGGGTCCGTCCTCCAGCACTCGATCTGCGCCGGCCCCAGGTTGGCCTCTGGGCGGCGTGCAGCCCAACTTCCACGCCAGCGCGGCGAGCAGGCTCTGCCGCCCTGGATGGCCGTGCCATGGCGCCGAGCGCGAACTGCGAAAGCGTCATATTCGATGGTTGCTTGACTTCTGCGTCATTCCGCCTTAGGATTGCGGTATTGGGGCGCAACTCATCGCCCCGCTCTTTGAGCAGCCGGCCCGGAGGCTCGACCTCCGGGCCGATCCCAGAAATCCCAGAAACGGCCCGGGCGAGCGGGAACTCGCCCGGACCCGATCCCGCAAGGAGGTACGATCTCCATGCAGAACCACGAGAAGTTTAGCAGTCGTCCCGCCGCCAGCTCGTCCCGTCGTTCCACGCCTTCCAGCTCGACGCCTACGTCACCGGCCAGGGCCCTCCGCCTTCCGGGGAGCGCCTTCTCGGCCTCGTTCCTGGAGAAGCTCCGCCTGGTCGCTCGCCTGGCGGCCGAAGCCGGGGAGGTCTCTTCCACCGAATCGGAGGCGCTGGTCTCCGGGCCGCTGGCGGTGGAAGAGGTGCCGGGCGCGCCGGACGGCGCCCGCTTCGCAGTCGTCCGAAGAGACGAGCCGGTGACCGCGGGAGGCCGGGCCATCGCGACGTTCCGGCGCCGCTCGGACGCTCTGCTGGCCGCGGCGGTGCTGCCGGCGGTGGCGGCGCCCGCGCCGTATCGCCTGAAGGACAAGCCGAAGCGGCTGGGCACCCCGCTCCACGACCACGACCGGCACGTGGGGCACGTCCAGCGGCTCGAGCCGGAGCGGCGGCAGGCGATGCTCTCCCACCTCCACCTGGCGCGCTACCTGGCGGCCAATCCGGACGCCCTCGCCTTGCTCCTCGAGGCGGTCGGGCCGGAAGCGTTGCCGATCCTCGGCCGCGCCCTCGCCCGACGGATAGAAGCATCCTTGACCTGAGCCAGCTTTCGGGCACGCGCATGCCCGGCCCGGTCCCTCACGGTGCCGGGTCGGGCTGGTTGCCTGACGCGGCCCATTGAGGCATGGGCGCCGACCTCATCGCCACTTCCATTTGCCGGGTTCCCACTTCGCGATCCTTCCAACCCGAAGAGCGGGATTCAGGAACGACGAGACCGCCTCGGCGACCTCTTGAATCGTTCGCCAAGGCAGCCCTTCCGCCGCTGCCATGGCAACGTACGGAGCCGCCCAGAAGTCGGGTGGGGTGGGAAGCTCGGCGGGAACCGAATGGGTGGCACGGAACTCGAAAGTCCTCCCGATCGCTTCTCGGAGCAGCTTGCCGTCGATCGGCCCGGTCGTCGCCAGGAGAGCGATGTCAGGCAGATCACGCACGCGTGAGTTGGGCCG
>CAZIIB010000678.1:0-1656 GCA_964539125.1 uncultured Thermoanaerobaculia bacterium
CTCCTGCTTGTCGTGGACGCGGGCCGGCTCGCTCGCCGGGGATCCGCTCCCCCAGACGGTCCAAGTTGGCGCCGGGGGTACTCGCGGATCCTAGCCAGGCGGTCTTCGTCCGTCACAGGCTGGACAAGCAACAACGGACGAGCGTCCAGGTAGACTCGGCGGCATGAAGCGGCGCGGAACTTCCATGATCTCCGGCTGGGGGCGGCGCCCGGTCCCGGGGCGGGAGGTGCGCTCCGAGAACCTGCCGGAGATCGTCGGGCAGGCCGTTCTCACGCGCGGCCTGGGCCGCTCCTACGGCGACTCGGCGCTTCCCCCGCCCGGCACCCTCGAGGTCGCCGGCTCGCGGCTTGCCGACCGGATCCTCGCCTTCGAGCCGCTCCCGGACGGGGAGACCGCCCGCCTCCGCGCCGAGGCGGGCCTCTCCCTCGACGACCTGGTGCGCATCTTCCTGCCCCGTGGCTGGTTCGTCCCGGTCACCCCCGGCACCCGCTTCGTCACCCTCGGCGGCATGGTCGCCGCCGACGTCCACGGCAAGAACCATCACCGGGAGGGCACCATCGGCCGGCACGTCACCCGCCTGGCGATGCGCCTCGCCTCCGGCGCCCGGGTCGAGTGCTCGCGCGACGAGGAGCCGGAGCTCTTCCGCGCCACCCTGGGGGGGATGGGGCTGACCGGCCACATCCTGGAAGTGGAGCTCTCCCTGGTGCGCGTCCCGTCGCCGTGGATCTGGGCGGAGAGCTTCCCGGTGCCGGACGTGGAGCGCTTCACCGAGGCCCTCAAGGAGTCCGGCGGCGACTGGCCGTTCACGGTCGGCTGGATCGACTGCCTGTCGCGGGGCCGTGGCGGCCGTCTCGGTGGGCTGGGAAGGGGGATCCTCACCCGCGGGCGCTGGGCGACGCCCGAGGAGGCGCCGTCGGCGCCGCCCCGGGAGCGCAAACAGCTCGCGGTCCCGTTCGTCACCCCCGGCTGGCTCCTCAACCCGCTCTCGGTGCGCGCCTTCAACGCCCTCTACTACGGCCGCACCCGGTTCTGGGGCCGGCGGCGGATGCGCCGCGGCGTCGTCCATCCCGAGCCCTTCTTCTACCCCCTCGACGCCATCGGGCACTGGAACCGCCTCTACGGCCCGCGCGGGTTCACCCAGTACCAGTGCGTGCTGCCCGAGGAGGCCGCGGGCGGGCCGGCGGCGGCCGCCCGGCGCTTCCTCGACCTGCTCACGCGGGCCGGCCGCGAGACCGGCGGGGCGTCGTTCCTCTGCGTGATCAAGGACTGTGGCGCCGAGGGCGAGGGCGTCCTGTCGTTCCCTCGGCCGGGCATCTCGATCGCCGTCGACCTGGCGGTTCGCGACGGCACGGCCGACCTGGTCGCCACCCTCAACGAGCAGGTCCTGGCCGAGGGGGGCCGCGTCTACCTGGCCAAGGACGCCTTCACGCGGGCCGAGCATTTCCGGGCGATGGAAGGTGAGCGCCTGGCGGAGCTCGAACGTATCCGGCGGCGGTACGATCCCGAAGGCCGCCTGGCGAGCGCCCAGTCGGTCCGTCTGATGGGGAGGTGAGGAACAGAATCTCCGATCTGGAAGCACCCAGGGTGGTGGCGTTCCCTTTCCCCCCTGGGGGTGGGAAGGGGAGAGAGGGGTTGCGGGGGGGATGGGGTGGATTG
>CAZIIB010000678.1:1666-2712 GCA_964539125.1 uncultured Thermoanaerobaculia bacterium
CCCTGGCGTAGTCGGGCACGTCTTGGATCTGGTCATAGACGATCGAGACCGGAATGAGCTCGATGTCCTCGCTCTTGCCGCGCCGTAGGGCGTCGACGACGTAGGCAAGCAGCCCGAAGCGCGGTGGATTGAGCTTCCCGGAGGGCGTGTTGCCTGCGACAGGCAAGGCTGGTTGTCGTGGGCGGGGGCGGTCGCCGGTGCCGGAGTCGAGCCGGCCAGACCTGCGCGTGAGGCGGAAAGGAAGGTGTCGTCGATGAAGGTAGCGATTCTCGGAGCCACCAAAGGAATCGGTCGGGCACTGGCTCGGCGGATGGCCGGTCGGGGCGACGCCGTCTTCCTCCTCGGCCGGGACCCGGTCGACCTCGAGCGGAGCGCCCGGGACCTCGAGGCGCGCGCGGGAGCCGCCGCCGGAAGCGTGGGCTCGGCCGCCTGCGATCTCGAGCGCCCCGAGAGCTTCGCGCCGGCTCTCGAGGCGGCCGAGGCGGCCCTGGGCGGGCTCGACTGTGTCGTGCTCACGGCCGCCGACTTCGCCACCCAAGAGGTGCTCGAGGCCGACCGGGAGCGCCTCCGTCGGCTCCTGACGGTGGACTTCGCCTCCGCCGTGCTGTTCTGCGAGGAGGCTCGGGAGCGGCTGCTGCGCCGGGTCGGCGAGGGGGGCCGGGGCGTGCTCTGCGTCTTCAGCTCGGTGGCCGCGGACCGGGGGCGCAAGCCGGTGGTGCTCTACGGCGCGGCCAAGGCGGGCCTCGCCCGCTATCTCGAGGGCCTGGATCACCGTTTCCACGGCCGGGGCCTGCGGGTGGTCACGGTCAAGCCCGGGTTCGTCAAGACGTCCATGACCGACGGTCTCCGGCCGCCGCCCTTCGCCGGCGAGCCGGACGCAGTGGCGCGGGACGTCGTGCGGGCGATCGACCGGTGCCGTCCGGTGGTCTACACGCCGCCCCCCTGGCGGTGGGTGATGCTGGTGATCCGGAACCTGCCGCGGACCGTCATGCGCCGCGTCGGGTTCTGAGGCTCCGGTGACGCCGTGGGAGCCTCGAGCCCTGGTG
>CAZIIB010000679.1:0-2708 GCA_964539125.1 uncultured Thermoanaerobaculia bacterium
CCACATCGAGTTTCCTGCGCACCTGTTCAGCGTGCTCCCTGAAATATGCTGCCTGCTCGTCATGACTCATCCCTTGGATGTCTCGACTTATCCTGTCCCGCGCGTCCCGCATCATCTTCACCGCGTCAAACTCCTTCTTCTTCTCTTCCATAGCGCAGCACCTCCTGGGGTGTCCGAATCTCGAGCAGAATGTACCCGTGGCGAAAGTTCACGGCGTTGTAGCCGCGGACCCTGTCCAGGTTCACGATGTGCCTGAAGTTCCAGCTCACCAGAGCGTCCACACGGCATACTGTGGCGATGGCGATATGCTGAGCATCCTCGAGATGAGCGGCGCCGATGACTCCTGCCGAGATGTATCCTTGGGCGAGATCCGCGGCCTCGGAGGAGAACTCGACTTCGTCCAAGCTCGCTCGTGGAACCTCCTGGAGCACTTCAAGAACGCCAGGTGGAGCGTGTTCGAGCTCTGCGAGGGTCAGCGCGGACAGCACCAGGGTGTCCAGCCCATCCCGGAACCTCTCGAACAGCCTCACAGATGGGCCGCGGAACTCCTCGTCCAAGCAGCCCCCGATGACCGAGGTGTCGGTGTAGATTCGGCGTTTCATCGGCGGTCGTCCAGCCCTCGGAGCCGTGTAACCCATCGCTGCAGCGGGCGCCTAGTGGCTCCAGCCGTCGTTGCATCTCCCATGGTATCATTGCTGCCAACCAGCGCAGCGTTGGCGCAGGGGCGCCGCTGAGCTCAGGTCCGTTGTGCGTCCTCGGTCCCAAGCCGATGGTAGACTGTGGCTATGGGGGCGACGTTTGAATGGGATCCGGCCAAAGAGGAAGCGAACCGCAAGAAACATGGCCTGGCCTTCCGAGAGGCAATTCCTGCCTTCATGGATCCATTGTCGCTCACGATCCCTGATCCGGATCACTCGACGGGCGAGGAGCGTTTCCTTCTGCTGGGCCAGGATCAGAAGGGACGGTTGCTGGTTGTGTCTCACACAGATCGAGGCGGCCGAATTCGAATCATAAGCGTACGCAAAGCCGATCGCGGCGAACGAAGAGACTATGAAAAAGGCTAAGCAGAACCGAGAGGATACCGACCTACGTTCCCACTACGATTTCAGTGGTGGGGTACGTGGAAAGTACGCAGACAGGTTCTCGGGCGGTTGCACCGTGGTAGTGCTCGATCCTGATGTAGCGAAGGTGTTCCCGGATGCCGGCTCCGTCAACGAGACGCTTCGAAGGGTCATCGAGGCGCGGGGCGCGAGGTCGAGCAACCAATAGGCGCACAACCAGTGCGCTTCACCGGACGCCGTGAACCGGAGGTAGCGCGGCGAGCGGATGGCGTGTTCCGCGCCGTTGGTTTCATCCACGAGTCGGGGCACGACGACGGCGCCGGTGAGCTCCAAGCCGCTGTTGGGCGGCTTGGAAGCAGCGAGGGCAAGGCGACCGCCCTTGACCTGACTGGCAAGAAGGGGCGAGCATGGCAAGGACAATAGTCGGAACGATCATCGAGAAGTCGTACCATCCACCCCCGGGCGCTCCCAGCAAATACTGGTGCTATGTCATGGTGGAGACTGAGTCCGGAGAGCGCGTCAACATTCGACTCCACCAGAGCGTCCATGACAAGGTCACGACCGGTGACCGGGTCCAGTTTGAGAAGCCCCGGAGGGAGAGCAAACGAGTTAAGGAAATCCAGAGGGTGTGAGAGGTTGCCCCGGCCCTCCAAGGCGTATGGATTCGACGACCAGCTCGAGGGTGCCAGATACCCAAACGGCTGAAGTCGGACGCGCTACGCGCGCCGCTTGGCCGGAAGGCCGTGTGTGCCGGGCTTGGCACAGAACTCGGGAGGTGAAAGTCCTCTTGCCAGGTGTTCGCAGAGCCGAAGGCCAGGAGAAGGGCAAGGGCGTCACGGCGACGTGGGGTCTGGAGGAAGCCCAATCCGAAGCCGCGGGACGACGAACAGGAACCAGATATGAGGTGTGGCACATCCGGGCCGAGCGGGCACGTGACCGCGAAGTCCTCCCTTTGCGCTGGGATGTGCTTTATAGATCTGGCGTCTTCGCGGTGAAAGCTCTGTGCCCCCTCGGAGTCAACTCCGGGAGGTCGGCGCATCGTGTCCGGCGTGCCGGACTGAGGGGGGAGCGATCCTTCCTGAGCGGAGGAGAGACGCTCCGGTTTGTCTTCCCAGGTTGTTGGAGCGCGCGTTGGAGCGAGCCGACATGCAGCGCTCTCGGGGGCGAGCCCGAGAGGAATGCCAGGCGCTTCGCGGAGCGGCCTGGTCAGGCGTTCGGCACACCGTGCGAGGGCCCAGGGGCCGCGGCTCTCTGAGGCGATTCGATGGATGACCGAAGCCCAGTGACGTACCGGCCGGCCGAAGCCCACGACGACTCGGCCATCGCATCCCTGATCCGGGCGGAATGGCCACGAAGGTCGGTGGATGCCGAGCGCGTCGGCGCCTGGGTCGGTAGGTCATCGACGGCTCTCGTTGCGGAGGCCGATGGCCGGGTGGTCGGGTTCGTCCGCGTCATCTCCGACGAGATCTCCAGCGCATACATCCCCATGCTCGTCGTCCGGGAGTCCAGGCGACGGCAAGGGATCGGCCGGCAACTCCTAGAGCGCGCCACCGACCGCTTCTCGAATCCGGAGATCACCTGGGTGCTCCGCACACGCTCGGGCTCGGAGCCCTTCTGGACGAGCCTCGGCTTCAGCATGTCCTCCCG
>CAZIIB010000680.1:0-2700 GCA_964539125.1 uncultured Thermoanaerobaculia bacterium
TTTCGACTGGCGTGAGATTCCGATCGGAGAGCCCTAGCAAATCGGGTGCCGGGCGCTCGAGCCCGGTTTCCGGGGGGAGTTCAGGAGGCGGGCGGGGCGTTCCCGCCAATTTGGCGCCGACTTGGCGCTCCTCACCATTTCGCTGCAGCCCGTTCGTGACGAATCTTCAAAGGCCTTTGGTCTCCGAGACCAGCGGGCTCAGGGGCCAACCCGCACTCTCCGGATGCCGATCTCCTGAACTTCCTCATGCTAGTGTATTCGCATTGACAAGGTCGCCCAGAGCACCTCCCTTGGCAGCTCCGGTCTCGGCCTTCAAACTCTGGAGCACGCCCATGACGACCTCGCTCTCGAGAGACTCGAGCGTCGATCGGTGGGCTCAGCTCGTGGTCCAGATAGTGGCTGCGCAGGCTGACCCACGGACGTTCGCATGCTGGGCGCACCACGCCCAGATGAGTGTAGGGGCCCTCCTCCAGGTCTGCAGAGCAGCTGGCGTGCCTGGCAAGCGGTCCCTCGACCTCGCACGGCTATTGCGGGCCGTCGTGTGGATGAATCGCAGTGATTGGTGCCCGGAGGCTGTGTTGAGCTGCCGCGACCCACGCACTTTGCGCAGCATGTTTCTGCGAACGGGCGCCGGTGATGGCCGAGAGCCACTAACGACGGCAAGCTTCCTTGCAAGACAATCCGTCCTGGCCCAAGACGGGCCCCACCTGCTGGCCGTTCGCCAAGCCCTTGCCAAAAAACACAGCATAACTCACATCACTTCTTGAGTTGACCTCCGGCGAGTAACCGCCCACAATATAGCCAACTTATAATAACTTGCTATATGACGATATTGCGGAGATGCATGGAAGACGGCGCCCTTCAGCGGCGAAACTCGCTCCTGGCCGGAGACCACGAGAAAGTCTGTTCGGACACGACGAGCCGAAGAGGCTAGAGGGCCTCTGGAAGAGCGTGAGATGACCCAGCTGGAGCAACTCGGGCCCAAGGGAAAGCTAGAGATAGCGGTCAACTTGGCGGTTCTGGTAGCAGCACTCGTCGTCACAGGCTATTTCGTCAGCCTCTTCGTGACCAGAGGCGCCTCGGCTCGACCGCCTTCCGGCGTTGCTCCGGGTACCCGTCTCGCGCTCCCGGTAGCCTACGACTTCAAAGCCCATGAGCGGACCCTCATCCTGGCCATTCAGGACGGCTGCTCGTACTGCGAGGCCAGCATGCCCTTCTATGTGGAGTTGTCCTCACGTGTGGACCGAGCCTGTTCCAAGTACGGCCTCGTGGCCGCCTTACCCAACCCTCCGGCCACCGCCCACTCCCTGCTAAGCCGATTCCATCTGCCAGTACCGGCGCTGCCGAATACTCCTCTTACTTCACTTGGCGTGACGGGAACCCCGACTCTCCTCCTGGTCGATCCTCTAGGCACTGTCATCAACGTGTGGGTTGGAGAACTCTCGCGCGAAGACGAGCACGAGGTCCTTTCCGCACTTGATCCGGCGATGGCGTGTGGCCAATCCACCGGAACCACCACAGGTTCTCCCTAGGAAAGGAGATGATAGTCATGCGAGTAACTCGGAATCTCGTCCTTCTCTTGGTCCTGCTCGTAGCGCCCTTCGCTGCCAAGGCGGCCTCTGCATTCGACGTCCACTCGACGGCAACTTGCGGCGCTTGCAGTTGTGACGCGGGACAATGCTGCTCAAGGAGCTGGACCGGAAGTTGCGAGTGCACTACGTGCCCTCCGGCTATCTGACGAAGCAAGACCAAGGCGCAGGTGCGGGCCTCAAGAAGCATCAGCGTCACGCACCTGCGCCTTGATCTCTTGAGCGCAGCCTCTCTGGCACTCCTGAGCCCACTCGGTCTCGGCGGCTCTGTCCGCCTCCAGCACTGGCCACGCCGCTGACCGCTTCCCGGCCCCGCTCGGTCTCGGTGTCCCGCGACGACCGTCGCGCGGTGGCCACCCCCGGGACTTCGGTCTGAGGTTGGCGGCGTCTCCAGCTCCTACAGCGGAAGCTACACATCGCCCGAGACCGCCGCCGAACCCTCAGCAAGGGGCCATGGGACGTCGCGCACGAACACTCGGATTCCATCTCGCTAGCGCACTCGTATTCGGGTTGCCGGCCATGGCCGGCCTCCTTGTGTGCTGTCGCAGACCTTCCAAGAGCGCCGAATCCAGCCTTAGCGGAGATACGACTGGAGTGGTCACTCCTGTTTTCGACGAAGTGGCTTCGCCCGCGGGGCTCGACTTCGTTTACTTCAACGGAATGTCCGGCGAGTACCACTTCCTCGAACCGATGGGCGCGGGCGCGGCTCTCCTCGACTACGACGGGGACGGGGATCTCGATCTCTACCTGGTGCAGGGCAACCGGCTGGGTGGTGCCAGGAGCCATGCCGGGCCCCGGCTCAACGCTTCAAGGGGCCCACCACTTCGAGATCGCCTCTTCAGAAGCGATCTCGAGGAAACCGGCTCGCTGCACTTCACCGAGGTCACTGACGAGGCGGGCATCGACGCCGAGGGTTATGGAATGGGCGTGGCGGTAGGCGACTACGACAACGACGGATGCCCGGACATCTATGTCCTCAACTGGGGTCCGGACCAGCTCTGGCGGAATCGCTGCGATGGCACCTTCGAGGAGGTCGGGGCTACCGCAGGGGTGGCGGATTGCGGGTGGGGTGTTAGCGCGACGTTCTTCGATTATGACCGCGACGGCTGGC
>CAZIIB010000681.1:0-2691 GCA_964539125.1 uncultured Thermoanaerobaculia bacterium
CAGCGTCTCCCAGGCGACCCCCTGCTCCTCGGCGACCACCAGGTAGAGGGCGAGGAGGATAGCGGCCGTGGAGTTGATGGTCATGGAGGTGGTCACCCGCTCCAGCGGGATCGACTCGAACAGGCGGCGCATGTCCTCGATCGAGTCGATGGCCACCCCCACCCGCCCCACCTCGCCGCGGGAGAGCGGCGCGTCGGAGTCGTAGCCGATCTGGGTCGGCAGGTCGAAGGCCACCGACAGACCGGTCGTGCCCTGCTCCAGGAGGTAGCGGTAGCGCCGGTTCGACTCGGCGGCGTCGGCGTAGCCGGCGTACTGGCGCATGGTCCAGAGCCGGGCCCGGTACATCTCCGGGTAGAGGCCGCGGGTGAACGGCGCCTCGCCGGGGTCGCCGATCTCCCGCCGGTAGTCGATGCCGGCCGTATCGGCCGGCCGGTAGGTGGGCTGGATCTCCAGGCCCGATGTGGTGGTCTTCGCGGTCGACTCGCCCCGCGTCGCTGTCTTCGCGGCCATGGAAGAGATTGTACAGGCCGGAAGGTCCCCGTCCCGCGCCGTCTCCGTCGCCCCCTCAGTTGCCGCAGACGTCGCCGTAGCCGGAGCAGCACCCGGTGCCCGAGCAGCTCGTCGTGAGCATCTCGAGCTGGATCCGGCCGGTGTTGTTCTTGGCCCGGAAGTGGCCCACGCCGTCGGCGTCGCCGCCTTCCAGGTTGAACCAGGTCCAGTCCGACAGGTCGAAGTCGAGGCCCGCCGCCGGGGTGCCGTACCCGACGTCGAGCTGGGAGTAGACGTTCGAGTAGCCGTCGAAGAGGGCCGAGTCGTCGCAGCCCGCCACCGTCGACGCGGTGCCGCACAGGATCTCGTCGTAGATCCCCGCGCGGATGGTGTAGAAGCGCGCGCTCTTGCCGGACGGCCGGTCCCGGAAGCCGCCGTTGCCCATCCGCGGGTTCAGCCCGTACGCGTCGGGGTAGAAGCCGAAGATGCTGGAGTAGAAGAAGTTCTGGCTGCCGCAGGTCGGATAGGCGGGGTTCGCATACCCGACCCAGTAGCAGCTCGCGAGCCCGCGTAGCGCTCCGGAGATGCCGATGAAGCGGCGCACCGAGCCCCAGAGGTTTCCCCGGTCGAGGGCGTGGATCGCCATCGTGACCCCCATGGAGTGGGCGATCACGTCCACCTTGGACTTGCCGGTATAGGCCTTGACGTCGCGGATGAACTGGGCGATCCGGTCGGCGTCGCTGGGGTTGTGGTAGTTGTCCTGAGGGGTGCTGCGCTCCGAGGACGACAGCCAGTTCAGGCCGAAGAGCTCACAGTCGTTGTACCCCGCGGCCTTGAACGTGTCGTAGACCGAGGGCACCCCGGTGGACGACGGGTAGTCCCAGTTGCGCGCCTCGTCACCGTTGCCATGGATGAAGACCACCGGCGTCTTGGCCGCGGTGCACGAGCCGCCACCGAATCCGCCGTAGGGGGCGTCGGAGGGGACAAAGCCACCGGCGAACTGGCTCGAGCCGCCGGTGTAGCTCAGCGCGAGGGCGGGCGACGCGAGAAGCGAAAGACCGGCGAAGACGGCGAGGCGAGCGACGGGCGACGAGGTCGGGCGCATGGGGGTGTCCTCCGAGGCGTGGGCTCGAGCGGCGATAGCTTCCCTACCAAAGTGCGCGAGCCGCGCGCCCGGAGACACCCGCCGGAGAGAAGCCGCCCCCTACCCCAGCCGCACGAGCTCGCGCTGGGGCTCGCCGCCGGTGACCTCGGCGCCCTCCGGGGTGAGGGCGACGTTGATCTCGCTCCGGATCCCGATCTCGCCGGCCAGGTAGATTCCCGGCTCGATGGAGAACCCCGTCATGGGGATCAGCAGGCGGTCGTCGTGGGTCTCCAGGTTGTCCATGTTGGCGCCCTGGCCGTGGTCGGAGGTGTCGATGGAGTGGCCGGTGCGGTGGAAGAACTTCTCGCCGTAGCCGGCGTCGCGGATCACGGCGCGCGCCGCGTCGTCCACCTCGTAGCCGCGCACGGGCTGGCCCGGGTAGCGGCTCTGCACCAGCTCGAGGGCGGCGTCGCGGGCCCCGGAGACGATCTCGAAAAGCTCCTGCTGGCGGTCCGAGGGAGACGGCGAGCAGACACCGGTCCAGGTGATGTCGGCGTAGATCGAGCCCGGCGCCTTCTCCTTGGCCCACAAGTCGATGAGCAGAAGCTGGCCGGGACGGATCGGCGACGAGCCCTCCGGCGCCGGCTGGTAGTGGGGGTCGGCGGCGTGGGCGTCGACGGCCACGATCGGCGGCGCCTCGGCGAACAGGCCGGCGGCGGCGAAGCGCTCCCAGATGAGCCGCTGCACGGCGTACTCGTCGATCGCCTCGCCGGCGGCGAGCGCCTGGCGCACGCGGTCGAAGGCGGCGCGGACGGTGGCGTGGAGCTCCCGGTTCGCCCGCCGGTGGCTCTCGAGCTGCTCCGGGCTCCAGGTGGCGGCGAAGCGCTGGACCAGCTCGGCCGAGGAGACGAGCCGGCAGCCGGCGGCGCGCAGGAGCTCGGCGGTGCCCAGGTCGAGCCGCGAGACGGTGGGCAGAGCGCACTCGGGGCTGTACTGGACGGCGAGGTCGCCGTAGCCCGAGACCAGGCGGGCCAGGCCGTCGCGGTGCTCCTTCCAGGTGAGGTACCGCGCCTTCTCCCCCGGGAGGTGGTCGAGCTGGCCCGGCTCCAGGGTGTGGA
>CAZIIB010000682.1:0-2689 GCA_964539125.1 uncultured Thermoanaerobaculia bacterium
TGATGCCGACGAGCTTGCCCACCGGTCCGGCCGCCGGCTCGAGCACCAGGGGCTCGCCGGCCGCGGCGGCCCGGGCGGCGTCGCCCGTCTCTTCGAAGCCACCGCCGGCCGACACCCCGTGCGCCGCGCGCACCCCCTCGGGCTCGGGAAGCCAGTCCGCCTTTCCGGCCACCTCCCCGCGGCGCTTCCTGCGCAGCCCGACGAGGCTGAAAACCATCCCTCCGGCCCCCACGGCCACGAAGATCAGCGGCAGGAGGCCGAAGAGGTAGTCGAGGGTGAACCCGCGGTGTAGAACCGCCTGCGCGGGGTCCTCGGGGTCGACCCAGCAAGTGGTCCGGGCGCCGGCCGGCAGACCGTCGACGACTCGCTGCTTGCCCGCGAAGCCGCTCGAGGAGCCGCCGAGGAATTTGTAGCGGTCCGAGGTGTAGGTGCGGCCGTCGACCTCGTAACGGTAGCGCACCTCGATGCTGTAGGTGTCGTTGTCGTCGCCGGAGTGGGTCTCGACCTGGCTCTCCAGGATCTCGCAGGGCACGGGATCCCAGGAGCGGGCCTCGACGACGTGCCAGACCGGCACCGCGAAGAAGACGCTGAAGCCGAGGCCGAAGAGCAGGAAGATGCCGAAGAAGCCGACCAGGCAGCCGGGCTTCTGGAGCGGGTTGCGGCGGCCGGTGACCGGTTGGCCCGAGACGGGCTCCCGGAACGAGCCGCGCCCCCGGGGCGAGGTGAACGAGAAGCGGACCATGGCGAAGAAAAAGTGGCGGGAGCCTACCACCGAACCTCCGGCCGACACAGAAGCCGGCCCGGGAGCTGGAGAGCGACCTGCCGTCGGCCTCGCCTCCGGGGTGGAGATCGTTGCCACGTCGAACGATCCGGCAGCCGGCGAGCGGAACCTCCGGAATTCGTGGCCGGCGGGTCCTGGTTGCAGCTTGCGATCGCACAAGATCTGAAGAAAACCACCCGATTGGATAGTGCCGAGGTCACGAATCTCCGATAGCCTCTGGAACGAGATGAGAAACACCCGCCATCCGGCCGCCCGGCTGGTCGCCCTTGCCGCGAGCCTCGCGACGGTGGCGGTGCTCGTCTCGCTGCCCTGCTCGATGGGCGCGGAGGCCTGTGCCTTGTCTCCGGTCACCGCGGCCGGCGCCTCGGCCCGTTGCCCGATGGCGGCGAACGGGGGCCACGCGATGGAGTGCTGCGCGAAGGGCGAGTCCCCGCGGCAGTCCGGCCCGGCGACCCCGGCCGGGCCCACGCCGGGCCAGCAGCTCCAGCTCAAGGTCTTGCCCGTGGGAGCCGACGTCGCGCCCACCCTGCCGGCGGCGCCGGCGGTGACGGCGCTCCCGGAGGCGAGCCGCGCCGAGACTTGCGCGGCCCCGGCGACCCCTCTCTACACCCTCCTCTCCACCCTGCTGTCCTGAGCGTCCTCCAGACGTAGTGCGTCCGGCCGCGGCGCGCCCGCCTCGATCCGAGGCGCGGGAGCGCGGCGGCGCCCGAGGAACCACTCGACCTGGAGGAGCTCGATGCCCTCGAGAGCTTTCGCCGTCGCCCTCGCCTTCGTGGCGGTGGCGGCGGGCCCAACGACACTGAACGCGACCAGTCGCACGGGTGCGACTCAAGAGCCGGCGGCGCCCGAGATCGGCGCTTCCGCACCGGATCAAGAACCCATCCCGGCGCTGGAACCGATGCCGGCGCGGGCGATCCTGGCTTCCCTGCAGGACTCGGCGCTCCGCGGCCTCGTCGCCGAGGTCCTGGCGCGCAACCCCGACCTCGCGGCGGCCCGCGCCCGCGCCCGGGCGGCGGAAGAGGAGGCGCCGCAGGCGCGCTCCCTGCCCGATCCCATGGCGCAGCTGACGGTGTTCCTCCTCACCCCCGAGACCCGGGTCGGCCCGCAGCAGGCCATGGTCGGCCTGGCCCAGCGGTTCCCCTGGTTCGGCAAGCTCGGCCTGCGCGAGCGCTCGGCCCTCTACGCCGCTGCCGCCACGCGCGCCGAGGTCGCCGCCCGGGAGCTCGGCCTGGTAACCGAGACCCGGCGCCTGGCCTACGAGCTCGCCTTCCTCGACGCCTGGGACGAGATCCTCGGGACCGACCGCTCGATCCTCGAGCGCTACGAGGAGCTCGCCCGCACCCGCTACGCCGCCGGGGTGGGCCTGGAGCAAGCGGTGATCAAGCTCCAGGCCGAGATCACCAAGGTGGATACGCGCAAGCTCCAGCTCGCCGACCGGCGGGCCGAAACGACGGCGGCCCTCAACGCCCTGCGCGATCGCTCGCCGGTCGCCGGCCTGCCGAAGATCGGCCTGCCGGAGGCGGTCGCTCCGAGCGAGGGCTTCGAGGCGCGACTCGAGGGCCTCGAGAAGAGGGCGGCGGCCCTGCGCCCGGAGATCGCCGCCGCCGAGGCTCAGGTCTCGCGCGCCGGCAGCCAGGTGGAGCTGGCGAAGAAGGACTACCGGCCGGACGTCACCTTGGGCTTGACCTACACCCTGGTGGGGCAACGCCAGGACGCCCCCGGCCGGGCCGCGCCGCCGCCGGACAACGGCCAGGACGTCTTCGGCCTGACCGCCTCGATCAACCTGCCCATCCACCGCGACCGCCTGGACGCGGCGGTGGAGCAGGCCGCCCGGCGCGAGACTGCGGCCCGCGAGGGCCGGCGCGCCGTGGCCACTTCCATCGACCGCTCGTTGGGCGCGCTCACCCA
>CAZIIB010000683.1:0-2687 GCA_964539125.1 uncultured Thermoanaerobaculia bacterium
CTTCCCGGCGGTCGACATCCCGGTCTCCGGCTGGCCCGAGGAGGCGGCGCCCGGAGGCCTCGCCGCGTGGCTTCCCGGCGGAGAGGCCCATCCGGTGGCCTCCTGGCGGCTCTGGGCCTGGGACGCTCTCTTCCTCGCCGCCGGCCGGCACCTCGGGCTCCTGCCCTACTTCCTGCCGTTGCTGCTCGGGTTCGTCGCCTTCCGCGGCGAGCGAGGCCGGGGCGCGGCGGTGGTGGCGGTGCTCGCGGCGCTCGTCGCCGTGGTCCTGGTGTGGCCGTTCGACCTGGCCGGCGCGGGTCTCGGGGGTGGCGGACGAACCTTGGGCAACGCCTTCTTCCTGCCGCTCTTCCCGGCGCTCTGGTTCCTCGCCGCTCGGCCGGTGCGCCCGGCCTGGCTGCTCGTGATCGCCGCCTTCGCGGGCCTCTACCTCTATCCGCTCTGGCTGGCTCCCCGCAGCCTGGCGGTCGGCGGCTCGGACCGGGTGCCGGTCTCGGTCGTGGCTCGCCGGGTGCTGCCCGAGGAGTCGACCCAGCAGACGCTGCCCGGCGTGCGGGACCTCCAGCAGGGCGTGCTCTGGGTCCGCTCGCTCTCTCCCGGGGTGAGCGAGGGCACCCGCGGCCGCCTGCAGCTCGCCCCGGGGGAGCGCGGGGAGCTCTTCCTCGGGAGCGCCCTGCCGCTGCCCGCCGTGCGCCTCGACTTCGGCCCCGGGGCGCCCACCCAGATCGGGATCGAGGGCGCCCGGCCCGGGCCGACCGTGCTGACCCCCGACGGCGGGGTGCGCTTCATCCTCGATCTCGAAGGCCCCGGCCGGCGGCACCCCATGTGGTGGACGCGGGGCGACGAGTATCTCTACCATTTGGTCCTGAGCGCGCCGGAGACCGTCTCGGGCGCGCCGTTGGATTTCGAGATCGTGCCCCTGTACAACACCAGCTCGAAGCTCCGCCTCGAACCGGTGAGTGGTCCTCGGCGTCTCCGGCTTCGAGAGTCGCAGGTCCCCCGCCCACGTCCACCGGTCGTGGCTGCGCTCACTGGAACGGCTTGTCCAGAACGTTGGATTCGTCGCACCCCCCCCGCATCCCCTCGATCCCCTTCCCACCCCCAGGGGGGGAAGGGGACGCCCCCTCACGCTCAAGAGAATCACCGTTTCATCCATCCGGAGACGACGTGAGCGACTCCGCCGAGAGCTGGATCCGGGAGGTGCGGCGGCGGCTCGCCAGCCCGCCGCCGCTGCGCCTTCCCCCCGGCGAGGCGCGGGACGCCGCGGTCCTGGTGCCTCTGTTCATCGAGGCGCGGGAGATCTGGACCCTGCTCACCGAGCGCTCCGAAGACCTGCCTCATCACAAGAGCCAGATCGCGTTTCCCGGCGGCGGCCGGGAGCTGGGCGAGGACATGTGGGAGACGGCCCTGCGGGAGGCCCAGGAGGAGGTCGGCCTCGAGCCGGAGGAGGTCCTGCGGCTGGGGGAGCTCGACCAGGCCGACACGCCGTCGGGCTTTCGCATCGTGCCCTGTGTCGGGGCGATTCCCGAAGGCTTCGAGCCCCGGGTCAACGAGGCCGAGATCGCCGACGTCTTCCGGCTTCCCCTCTCGGCTCTGGTCAACCCCACCCTGGTGGAGGACCGGGCGGTGACCTTGAACGGTGTCCAGAGGACGCTGCGCATCTATCACGTGGGACGTCGTCAGATCTGGGGCCTGACCGCCCGGATCCTCCAGAACCTTCTGCGTCGCATCGGCCTCGAGGCGGACGACGAGCTGGCGAACCCCCCGCTCTGAGAGCCCGCCATGGACCCCGCGCAGCCCGACGTCGATCCCGCTCCGGCGGTGCTCGCCGTCGTCGAGGCGCTGGTCGCCGAGATGGGAGGGCGCGCGGTACCGGTGCGGCCGGGCTCGGAGCTCGAGCGGGACCTGGGGCTCGGGAGCCTCGAGCGGGTCGAGCTGCTCACGCGCCTGGAGGACACCTTCGGGATCGCCCTGCCCGACGAGATGATCGCCGAGGGCCACACCCCGGGGGACCTGTCCGCGGCCGTGGCGTCGGTCCTGGCGAGTGGGGCCGGGTCGTCTCCCGCGGCGGCTCTCTCGAGGCCCGTCGAGCCGCCGGGGTCGGGCCCGGCGGTGGCAGCGTGGGGCCCGCCGGCCGGCGTCCGCACCCTTCTCGACCTGGCCCGCTTCCGGGCCGAGCGCGACGAGAACGAGGTCGGCGTCCACCTGCTGGCGGACGATCTCTCGGCGACGCCCCTGAGCTACGGCGAGCTCTGGCGCCGGGCCGTGGCGGTGGCCGGCGCCCTGGGCGGCGGCGCCCGGCCCCTCGCCCCCGGCGACCGGGTCTGCCTGATCCTGCCCACCGGGCTCGAATTCTTCCCGGCGTTCCTCGGGGTGCTGGCGGCCGGGGGCGTGCCGGTGCCCATCTATCCGCCGACGCGCCTCGACCAGCTCCAGGCGTACCTCGAGCGCCACGCCAGCATCCTGGCCGACGCCGGCACGACGGCCGTGGTGACCGACGAGCGTCTGTTGCCGGTGGCCCGCCGGTTGGCGGCCCGGGTCGGACGCCCCGCCGGGGGCGCGCGGGCTGGCAAGATCCGGGTCGATTCAGTCGCCCGTCTCGAGGCCGTGGGAAGGGGAGCCGGCGGCGGTTCCGCCCGGGTGGCGGCGGAGGACCTGGCGCTCATCCAGTACACCTCGGGTTCGACCGG